>CAKZYM010000134.1 GCA_937884685.1 uncultured Calothrix sp. | reverse complement strand
ACCAGTCAAAATTGCTAGCACTGCAACAACTGTACCTGCAATATAAGCTTGTCTTAATTGTCGTTGTGTTGCTTTTAATAATTTTGCTTCTGTCAACTTCCGCTGCTCTCTTTCCTTCTCCAACTCAGCAATTAACCGTGCTGACTGTTGCTGACGAACAAAGTGAACTAAATAATCATGTACCAATTGATATCTATCATCTGGAACCGAAGGAATTTTAAATATTAAACCCGATTTAACTAAAATTAGTAATATCAAATCTAGTTTTTCTGACTCAACCTCTAATTCCATTTCTAAATCGGCTCGGGTTTTTAGAGGACGGGTATTATTTTCATCTGTCAATAAATACAAAACTAATTTAGTAATTTGCTGGTTTTCTTTCCCGCAATCGTTAACTACTTCTTCTAAAAATCTTGCGACTAATTCTTCTTTGGGTCCTCGTTCTTGATATTTGGCTAAAGTACTAATTTCTTCGGTTTGTAGCTGCGTTCCTACAACCTGTAATTCAATCGGACGTACTTCGTCTAATTCTCCCGCTAAGTCTTCTACTAAAGCATCAATTAAAGTGGGTTCTAAAAATAATTGAGTTGTTTTTGTTAAGTTATTGATTAATGTTTTGCTGTCTGCTGGAGAAAAATTACCCAAGTAATAAAGAATATCTTTGTCAAGGATGTTGTTATTAATGACTTCAAAATCTATCAAACGGTTGTTGCATTCGAGAAGATAATATAAATAGTCTTCCCGCAGCGATAAAATAACTCTGACATGGGGAACATCTAAGCATTTTCGGAGAAAGTTATAAAATATAAGTCTTTGTTTTGCGTCTTTGTAAACGAAGAAAAATTCTTCAAATTGGTCGAATACTATGACTGTTAATAGTTCATTTTCGGCGTTTTTTTGCAGTTGTTTGAGAATAGCTTTAATTGCAGCTTCAGAATTTTCACCTTTTACAGCTATAGGTTGAAAATCCTCTTCTTGTCTGCGAGATAAGTAAGGGGATTTTATTGCTTCGGCTAAAAGCTTTCCTAATTCCGTTACCCAATCGGTATAAACTTGCTGCAAAACAGGTACGACATCGCGAGTACCGATAGATTTATATTGCAAAGTTGGGACTAAACCAGCTTGTAAAATTGAGCTTTTTCCGACACCAGACTGTCCGTGAATTACAGTTAATTTATGGTCGTGTCTTCCTATTCTTTCAACAAATCGATTTATATCTTGCTGTCTTCCGGAAGCAGCGATTTCTTGAGCCACTGTTCCTCGTTTTTCGGTGAGTGCTAAACCGGGATTACTGATTTGTCGTTTTGGCTGTAATCTTCCCGCACCGACAAAAGCTCGAAAACCATATTGTTGTTCTAAAGACCGCTGTTTTTGTTTGGTATGAAATGCTTTTAAATATTTTCCTTGATGAAAATAACAGTCTCGTAATTCTGTTAAAATCCAAATAAAAAGTTCTGGGTCGTATTGATGCTTTGTTTGCTGTTTGGCTCTTTCTAAATTTTTAATTGCTTCTTCTATTTGGTTTAGTGCTAATTGTGATTTCGCTAAAGTAAATAAATACCAACCCCGATGATAAGAGCGCTCCCATTCTAAATCGGCAATTATTTTTTTTGTTAAAGAATTTTCAGCATTTGATGTCGCATTATCTAAAATTTCGAGTGCTTTTTGGGCGTTTTCTTTAGCTTCGGTTGGAGCAGATTTATTCAGCATTACTTCAGCTAAAAAACCATAAGCTCGCGCTAATCTAAATTGATGTGGATAGGTTTGATGTAAATTTAATGCTTTATTGCTGACAGCTTCTAATTCATCCCATTTTTCTTGACGTTGCAGTACTTCTCCCCAAGCATTGATAAAATTACTAACTAAATCCGGACGGTTAGCTTGCTCAAATACGGTTGTACATTTCTTAAAATAATTTTGCGCTTTTTCACAAGCTTGCTCGTATTCATTGCGATATAGTGCAGCATAGGTACGCCACGATAAGCCCATACTGTAGAGTACGCAAGCTCGTTTTTCGAGTGTTTGAGTAGATTGGGAATTGGATAAACGTTTTAAGCTCTGCTCGTAATGCTGTAGAGAATTTTCCAGAGTTTTACCGATATCTCTACCTAAAACAAACTCTAAACCTGCTTCTAATTCCGGTTGTATAACTATATTGCGATTTTGAAGCTCGGCTTGTGCTAGTTCTAATTCTATGCGCTGTGGAGAACCTATTCCTAAATCAAGAGCATTGTTATTGAGAAACCTACCTGCACCTGCTTCCAATACTTTTGTGAAGACTTTATCTGATGTTTTTTGGATAACTTCGAGCAAATAATTTGTAGCAATGGCAAATTCTATGGTGGTTGCCCAAGTTTGCAAATCGTGAGCTATACGAATAAGCTTTTGCAGTACTTCATCCGTAACCCAGAGTACCACAGGGAAAGGAAAATTTTTGCGAAATTCTTCCCGCACCTGGTTAGCACCTTTAAGTACTGCATCTAATTGTTTTACCGATTCCAAACCAAAGACTATCAAAGCTTGAGGATATTCTTCACCTAATTCAGCTTGAATAGTCTTGTAAAGTCTTTGAGTCGATTTATCAATAACTATTTTACTAACGTTTACCGGACAATTAGTTTGTAATTTCTCTGTCAAACTATGTTGCAAACTAACCGAATTACAATGGGCTAAAATTAGCGAAAATTCTCCTTGAGAATTAGAAATTGCCCAGCATAATTCTTGCCAAGAATCTTCGTTATAAGCTTGAATATCCTCAATACTCTTAGTCATAGGATTTTGAAATAATAATATTAAGAGGGAACAGGGAACATAAAATTGGAGACAAGGAAAAATTAAAACTAATAAACTAGCAACTAACGACTAACGACTAACCACTAACTCCTAACTGTTTTGAAACTCAACTGCTTCTGCCAAAAGTGGATTGATATCAAACCAAAAACCTTCACCGTCACAATATTCGTACACAAAGCGACTGTGAATTACACTGCGATATCCCTCATCTCCTCGAACCTGCTTATACTTAGCAACTTGACGCAGCAATTCCCACTCATCATCTGTAATTGCTAAAGTCATTTGATTGCAACTGGATTTAATTACACGCTCTAAAACATCCCTGGTAAGAGGAAATTGACGCTGTTTTTTAATCCAGTCGTAAAGCAACATCAGTAACTCGCGGACGTGACCACCACTGACACGACATAATCTTTCCAAAGTTTCATGACTATCAAAAACTTCCGTCACTACCTCCATACGCTGCTCTGGTGGTAAGTATGGAACGGCTCTAATCATTACCATCTGCTTGAGCAGATACATCCCCTGTTCCGATAGATTTCCATCTCGCTGGACTACAGGTACCATCGGTAACACTTTGGGATTAACCGTAAATCGCTGACTCAACCTAGTGATATCGTTAGAAAACCTCAGTGCTAAAGGCATTGTGTAAACAACATGACATTTAAGTTGCCGTAATTGCTCTCCTCTATCTACAAATAGATATTCTGCTTGGGGTCTTCCCCAGGGTTTCTGAACGCTTTCGAGACGGTCAAGATTATCAATAATTACTACTAATCCCTTTTTTCCGCATTGCTTAAGTTTCTTAATACCCGGTTCTATTAATTCCTCATTAATTACATCTAAAATCCCTTTGGTTCGCGGACCAAGATATTCTCTTAATTTATTGCGAAGTTCGGGACTGTCTTTCGCTTTAGCTGTAATTTTGCCAATTCCCAATGCTACTAGCGAAACTCCTTCTTTTTCATTGGCTTTCAATTCACCAATACCGGGAATACTCGCTTGAGCAGAAAATGTTCCGTCACTACCAGCAGCAAATTTTCCCATACCTGGGATTGTGGCTTCCCCGGTTACTTCCACCTCTGTCTGTAAAAGTTTTGCAATACCAACGAGCAAAGACTTTAAACCCTTTGGTTCGGCTAATTCTAGCTTTTCAAAATTATCAAGACTTTCACTCACGCGACGAGCAATTGCCAACATTACATCAGCAATATCAACATCCCCCATTTCCAAGTCTTGACTTGACTCAAAGTAAACTACATGAAAGCCTTCAGTTTCTAATTCAGCCTTCAGTCGCAGCAGCTCTGTAGATTTACCACAGCCAATGTGTCCTGTAAATAGCTCGCAAGTTGGCTCATCAGGAGAGAAGAAAGTGATATTTTGTTTCAATTCTTCGATTATCTTTCCACCGCGTACTGAAGAAAAATCAATATAATATTGTCTATCTAAGGGATTGCTTACAACTAAAGTCTTGCTAGGGTTACAAACTTGGTAAAACTTCTGTAAATCAAGTTTCATGCACTTCTCTTATGTTCGCGGTTTTTATCCCTTTTTTATACAGAATTTTTTATGTATATTCCACAGTCTTTTGTACTTTTTTGTATTTAATTTATGTTTATCTAATTATTTATTCAGAGAATATTCTAA
Source organism: uncultured Calothrix sp. (assembly GCA_937884685.1). Taxonomy (GTDB): domain Bacteria; phylum Cyanobacteriota; class Cyanobacteriia; order Cyanobacteriales; family Nostocaceae; genus Rivularia. The sequence continues at coordinate 750 of CAKZYM010000134.1, read as the reverse complement.
CTGCTGGCTTCGATAATATTGTTGTTAAATTAACTACCCCATTCCAAAGTAATCTCAATATTACCCGTAGAAGCATCTTTAACAAGCAAAGGTGTAAGTTTACCAGATTCAATACCAACGTCTATTCCAAATCTTACACGTGCTTTATCTGGTTTTACCTTTTGTACAGTTTCCGCAATGTCCTTTGTCAAAGACTCTATAGCATTAGTTACTTCACTAAACGGTCGGGTTTGGAAAGTTAATTTGCGGTCCCCAATAAGAGTAGCTTCAACTCTTACATTTGTGCCATCACTCAACTCTACGGTAATTATTTTGCTTTGAAGTTCCATTCTTATTTAACTGAGTGACCTTGTGGTAATAGGATATCAGTGAACAGTTAACAGTTAACTGTTAACTGTTAACTGTTACCAGTGATCAGTTGTTCACCCAGAGGGTGTGGATCATCAGTTACCAATTAATAATTATCATTTAAAAGTCGTACAGCATAGTTTTTTTGATACAAATAATTGTTTTTGTATAGAAAATATAATTTTTGATTAGTTTTTGATACTTTTACTTATTAATCAATTAGCTATTTGAATTTATTACATTCTATTTCGTTGATTAGACAGAATAATTTTTAGATTTTAATAAATAAATTATGTTTAATATTAAAACCTAAAATCTGACTGATGATTCACACTCTTTGGGTGAGCCACTGATAACTGATAACTGATAACTGATAACTGATAACTGATAACTGATAACTGA
>CAKZYM010000133.1 GCA_937884685.1 uncultured Calothrix sp. | reverse complement strand
TAATTTCCCTCCCTCTCTCACTCTCTCCCTCCCTCACTCCATCTACCCATCCCCATGTCTACCCCCCTCCTCTACTGTGGTGCAGCAGTACGTCCTTGTTTACCAAGCTTAAAGATAACGAAGTAACCGAGACACAGCATGTAGAAGATTAAGCCGATTATTCCTAAAAAGCCTAAGAATCCATTATTGGTATTGGGATGAAAATATTCTTTAAATAATAATGGGGCTTCCAGCCAAACTTTACAGGAATCGGTCTTGAGACTAGCTTCAGAAAAGGCACAACCTAAGAAAGGAATGGTTGCTAATGCGCCCAAAGCACAGTAAATGCTTGTAGCCCAACGCCAAGAAGTAAACACAAAACTCAACGGGCCATCAGCACCATATTCAATTTCATCATTCAAGTCTACCCAGAACCATAATGAAATTGGGATTAAGATACGTGCCATTAAGGATGAAATAAAACTTATCCCAAAACCACCAATCATTAAGTAAACCGTAATTGCGAGTAAACTTGAGACTCGCCAGTAAATAGTTAACAGACGCTGGATTCCATCAGATTTTTGAACAAATGCCCAAATAAGTAAAACTAAGGGAATTAAGACAGTAAATAAAACTGCTAAGCGATAATCCATCCAAACGAACGAGCGAAACCAAACGTCATTCATAATTTTTCCAATATATAATCAAAGACTTTAACTAAGAAAATCTAAATTTAAAAGTAAAGTATCTAAAATATAGTATCCAAAATATTTATATGCGAATATTTCAATAATTTAAAATAGGACTCACACATGACCTGCGTAAGTCCCAATATTGGTTCAAATTTACTTGAAACATTTCCACGCCTTTAAATTAATTGTTGGCGTGGAAAAAGATACGCACTAACGACGAACTCGATTATTAGTCGTCGTAAACTCTGCACTCATCAGCATCAGGGTTTTCATCACAGTACTTCTCTAAAGAGTTCTTGGGCTTTGACTGACGCTGGTGAGAAGCTTCTGCTTGTAGTTCTTCTACTGCATCCCAAGCAGCAGCGCATTCTGCGGAGTTACTGCCTTCAGTATCACAGACGGTGCGTGCTTCTTTAAGTTCGTCCTGAATTTTGTCTTGGATATCGCTCATAGTTTTTGTTGTGTTAATTGTTGTTAATACAAGTATAGAAAAAGTTCGACAAACACTGTTTAACGGTGTGACCCATTTTAACTACTAAGCATGTTGAATAACAGCCTGGTAATAGAACAGCACTATCAAGATACAGCAAATATTCTTGTATATTGAGTCTTCAACTTAAACTTTTAAGATTTTTACCATTGCTTTGACTAGAATCTATAGAAACAAGTATTAAAGTGGAATAATTACTCCTTTTTAGGATTGACTGATACTAGGAAAATAGAACTATAGAAACAGTCAACTACTTTAAGATGCAATTAATGGTTTGATGCATACAGAAGTAAAAAGTATTAGCTTAAATATATAAGAATATAAAAATAATTTATGGCAGACCCAATGCAGTGGAGCAACGCTTTATCAACCCGTCCTTCTCTCGAAGCAGCAATTTCTGAAGTTGTAGAGCAAGCTGTAGGGAAGTTATCGACGCAAGCAAATTTAGGAATTGCGTTCATTTCCTCTGCTTTTACAAGCGAGTATTCGAGGTTTTTACCTTTACTCGCAGAGAAATTAAATGTACCTGTATTAATTGGCTGTAGCGGTGGTGGTGTTGTAGGTACAAGCAGTAGTGGAGAAGCTGAAGAACTGGAAGACGAACCAGCTTTATCCCTGACTTTAGCTTATTTACCAGAAGTTAATATTCATCCGTTTCATGTCGTTGCTGAAGAATTACCCGATTTAGATAGTTCTCCTAATGCTTGGATGGATTTGATTGGTGTACCGCAGAACTCTACACCTCAATTTATTTTGCTTTCGAGCAATATCGGTAGCGGTATCAATGATTTATTGAAAGGTTTAGATTTTGCTTATCCCGATTCCGTTGTTGTAGGAGGACAAGCAAGCGGTGGAATGGGAAATCGCGTAGCCTTATTTTGTCATAACAAGCTTTATAACGAAGGTAGCGTAGGAGTAGCGTTAACCGGCAATATTTCCTTGGATACAATTGTCGCTCAAGGTTGTCGTCCTATCGGTACACCACACCAGATTGGTAAGTGCGATCGCAATATAATTTTAGAGATTGATGAGCAAGTTCCGTTGATGTTACTGCGGGATTTGATTGCTAGTTTAAGTGAAGAAGAAAAAATTCTGGCTCAAAACTCGTTGTTCGTGGGTGTAGCGATGAGTGAATTTAAACAAGATTTACAGCAAGGAGACTTCTTGATTCGTAACATCTTGGGGGTAGATCCAGCAGCAGGAGCAATAGCAGTCGGAGACTACCTGCGTCCCGGACATAGCATACAGTTTCACCTCCGAGACGCTAAAACCTCCGCTCAAGACTTAGAATTTTTACTCAATAAATATCAACAGCAACAAACCGATAAATCATCTCCCGTAGGTGCTTTATTGTTCTCCTGCTTGGGTAGAGGTGAAGGACTCTATGGAAAACCAAACTTTGATTCCCAATTATTTCAGCGCTACGTCAAAGACATACCTTTAGGAGGATTTTTCTGTAACGGTGAAATTGGTCCAGTCGGAGACAGTACCTTTGTTCACGGTTTTACCTCAGTTTTTGCCATCTGTCGTCCTGGGAAGTAGGGGATGGGATTTTAGATTTTAGATTTTAGATTTTGGATTTCGGATTAAGAATTCTACCCCCTCTTCCCCCTCTCTTGCTTAAAGCATGAGATTTTGGATTTCGGATTAAAAAATCTTCCCCCTCTCTTCTTCAAAGCAACAACGTCGCATGATTATCAATAAACGTCCGATGACCATCGGAAGTCATGGAACTATATTTCTCAAAGTGGTGACGCACTTGTTCGGGGAAGTCGGGATATTCAAGCGATGCGTCTCCAGCGGCTATATTTGCCCAAAAATTTTTTAATGTAGGGGCTAATTCTTCTGCTTTTTCTTGGGGAAGATTCAAAGGTGGTAAAGTCAGCAGTTTAATCATGAATGGAAAGCTACGGTCGGACATCCATTGATGCGAGCTTTGCTGTAAATCTGGGAAGTTAGAGACAGATTCAACTTTGTGAGATGATATCTGCAACTTGCCTTGACCGTAATTATCCTGAGAATATTGCATTATTCTGTAGGGATGGGGATAACTTACCAAAGAACCAGTAGTTATATCGTATACATTATCTTCGTAAGCAATATCTTGAATATGTAAGTGTCCGGTAAAGACCAATTGAACTTTATAACGTCGGAGAATTTGTAAAAGTTCTGGTGCATTATCTAAGATATACCGGCTTGCTAACGGATGATTGGTTTGATTTGGTAAATGTTCCACCACATTATGATGAATCATTACCAAAATTAATTCTTCATTGGCTGATTCTAAAACTGATTCTAACCAACGTAACTGCTGATTATCTACATGTCCGATTTGATTACCTTGGTCATCAAAATTATTAGAATTGAGAGCGATTAACCTAACATTAGGTAACAATTCACAAGTATAGTAAAGCTGTTCATTATCTTCGTAACCAAATTTACGATAGAACTGAGGAAAATCCTTAAAAGCAATCGATTGCTCGTTAGCATCTAGAACCGGGACATCATGATTACCCGGAATAACATAAGTAGGAAAAGGCAGTTTTGCTAAACGTTCTTGCAACCAAGTATGATTTTCTGGTTCACCATGTTGAGTTAAATCTCCTGGTAGTAAAAGAAAATCTAAATCAAGTTGTGTCAAATGTTCTAATACAATATCAAAAGCCGGGATACTAACTTCCACCAAGTGAAAGCGGCTCGGATGATCCCAGATAGTATGGGGAAGAGCAACGTGTAAATCGCTAGCTATCGCAAACCGAAAATTTATACTCATCGAATTAAATCAATCTATAAACTAAGGTGTAAAAAACTCTTTTGAACTAGAGTATAACCTTTTAGAGTTAGGAGTTAGGAATTAAGAGTTTAGAGTAAAGAATTATGAATATTGATGATCCACACCCTTTGGGTGAAAACTGATAACTGTTCACTGTTCACTGTTCACTGATTATGAATCGCGTTCGAGTTCGTCAACACGTTAATCCATTAGGAATAAGATATCAAACACCTGTCAATGAAGTTGATTGGGAAAATATCTATGTAGATAAGAGTCAACCTTTACTTTTAGATATTGGTTGTGCAAGGGGTCAATTTTTGATAGAAATGGCTCAGCTAGAACCCGAATGTAATTTTCTGGGTTTAGAAATTCGCGAACCTCTGGTAGAAGCAGCTAATAAAACGCGTTCGGAATTGGGATTAACGAACTTACACTATATATTTTGCAATGCGAATAACTCGTTAAAGCCAGTTTTATCTTCCTTACCAACAGGAGTTTTACAGCGAGTCACAATCCAGTTTCCCGACCCTTGGTTTAAGAATCGTCATGCGAAAAGAAGGGTAGCACAACCAGAATTAGTTGCAGAATTAGCGGATTATCTTCCACCAGGTGGAACGGTTTTCTTACAATCGGACGTGAAATTTGTTGAAGAAGAGATGTGCGAGCGTTTTGCAGAAAACCCAAATTTCCACAGACAAACTAAGGAATGGTTAGCTGAAAATCCTTTACCAGTTCCAACAGAACGAGAATTATTCACTTTAGGAAAAAACGAACCTGTCTACCGTGCTGTGTTTGAAAGAATAATAATAATGTAGAGACTGGATGTAGTGATAGGTTTCCGAATATTTGGTGAAATACAGCATATTTGATTTTTGCGAGGTACATTAAAACGGGCAGGATGTCCCGCAGTCGCTCATGGGGGAAACCCCCAAGACAGCGCTGCTCTCCATCCCACAAGAGTTTTAGAATATAGTTGTTTATAGCGTTTCTCAGTAAGCCTGAAGTACACCTAGAAACCTCACCCCTAACCCC
>CAKZYM010000132.1 GCA_937884685.1 uncultured Calothrix sp. | reverse complement strand
ACTCCTAACTCCTTAATAATTAGCAACGATAGCCTACTGATTCCCATAAAGTCTTAAAATATTGTTAACTTCTAAACAGAAGTATTTCTTAGGCTGACAAAAGCGCTCGTAAGCTTTGCTCCTCCGCGCCCTACTCTGTATGATGTAGGACTAAATTTTGTATCTGCCAAAAAATGTTGTGCCTTTGCACTATCGATATATAGGAACCAGTTCGGAATTAATATTATGGCTATTGGCTACGTTGCGCTCGTACTTCATGCACATCTGCCCTTCGTTCGTCACCCAGAAAGTGACTATGTGCTGGAGGAAGAATGGCTTTATGAAGCAATCACGGAAACTTACATTCCCTTGCTACGGGTCTTTGAAGGCTTAAAGCAAGATGGTGTTGATTTTAAAATCACCATGAGCATGACACCACCCTTGGTGTCGATGTTGCGAGACCCGCTTCTGCAAGAACGCTATGACGAACATTTAGCGAAACTACAGGAACTTGTAGAATTAGAAAGCGAACATAATGCTGAAAATGGTCATCTTAAATATTTAGCCGAGCATTATATAAAGGAATTTGAGGCCACTAGGGAAATTTGGGAACGATATAAAGGTGACTTGGTAACTGCTTTCAAGCAATTCCAAGATTCTAACAATATTGATATCATTACTTGTGGTGCGACTCACGGTTATTTACCGTTGATGAAGATGTATCCCCAAGCGGTTTGGGCACAACTTCAGGTAGCAGCAGAACATTACGAAGAAAACTTTGGTCGTCCACCTAGAGGTATTTGGCTACCTGAATGCGCTTACTATGAAGGATTAGAGCGCATGGTAGCAGATGCTGGATTGCGCTATTTCCTCACCGACGGACATGGTATTTTATATGCTCGTCCTCGTCCCCGATTTGGTACTTATGCACCAATTTTTACAGAAAGTGGTGTTGCAGCTTTTGGAAGAGACCATGAATCTTCTCAACAAGTATGGTCTTCTGAAGTTGGTTATCCCGGTGCTGCTGAATATCGGGAATTTTATAAAGATTTGGGTTGGGAGGCTGAATATGAATATATCAAGCCTTATATTATGCCTAACGGTCAGCGGAAAAATACCGGAATTAAATATCATAAAATTACCGGCCGCGGTTTAGGACTTGGGGATAAGCAACTTTACGACCCTTATTGGGCTAGAGAAAAAACGGCGGAACATGCTGCAAACTTTGCATTTAACCGCGAGCGTCAAGTTGAACATCTCCACAATATGATGCATCGTCCTCCAATCGTAGTTTCTCCTTATGATGCAGAATTGTTCGGACATTGGTGGTACGAAGGTCCTTGGTTTATCGATTATCTATTCCGTAAGTCTTGGTTTGACCAAGGTACCTTTGATATGACTCATTTATCGGATTATTTAAAAGCAAACCCGGTTCAACAAGTTTGTCGTCCTTCTCAATCAAGCTGGGGATACAAAGGTTTTCATGAGTATTGGTTGAACGAAACCAACACTTGGATTTATCCACATTTACATAAAGCTGCGGAGCGGATGATTGAATTAGCTAATAAAGAACCAGAAGATGAATTAATATGGAAAGCTCTCAATCAAGCAGCAAGAGAATTACTTTTAGCGCAATCTTCCGACTGGGCTTTTATTATGAGAACCGGAACAATGGTTCCTTATGCTGTTAGAAGAACTCGTTCCCACTTAATGCGATTTAACAAGCTTTACGAAGATATTAATATTGGAAAAATTGATAGCGGATGGTTAGAGAAAGTTGAATATATAGATAATATTTTCCCAAGTATCAACTATCGAGCTTACCGAACTTTGTGATTTGAAAGCATAATTATTTAAAGGGTGGGCTTTGTCCACCTTATTTAGATTTTGGATTTTAGATTTTAGATTTTGGATTTTGGATTTTGGATTTTGGATTATTATGTATATATTTTTCGTTTCTCACTCTTCTAAAATCATAATTAACTAACTAAAAAAATATCCCGAACTCAGGTTAACTATAAATTAAACGGGATTTTAGAACACCAATTTATTTAATCCAAAATCTAAAATTGCGAAGCATTATTGGCATTATTCGCTGTGTACGGCAAACTAAATTCTAAAACTGTATTTAATCAATACCCAAACCTATGATTATTAAACCTGTTACCTTTAACCTTCACGTAACGCTATAATCATATTTTCAACTGCAAAAAATAGTCATATAAATAAAGCCCTCAACATGAAGATACTGAGGGCTTTGTTTATGAAAATTTATGCTGTTATCAAAGCACTGCATTCTACTACTATCTACCCATTTCCTTACCAGCATAAGAATCGATTGCATAAGCGGGTACGCGCTCGATGTAATCGGTTTCTTTACCTGTCACGGATTTAGCTAAGAAATCGAAAGACTCAGAACTCCAGTTACGTTCGTGAATGGGCTTTCTTTGCTCTCCCCGAAAATATGCTTGGGCACCTATTAGTGCAGCAGCTACCCAACCAACGACGAATAATGAAATCAATATGGTCATCATGTTACTTGTATCCTTGTTTTGAACTTTTGTGTCTTTATGTAAACAAAAGTAACAAAAATTTATAAATTAGTTAAAGGTGTGCTAACCGATTGAGATGTAGTGTATTCCACACTACCATTGTGAATCTAGACCAAGTTCGTAGTAAACGATTTATCGCTTCAAGGACGCGCATTCCTTACTACGAAATCAAAATAGAAATCTGCGTGGAATACCTAACCCTGGGTAGGACATTAGTAAAGAAACCAAACCCATAATTCTTAAGCTTTTTACCTTATTAATCTCCACCCAATTCCACGAGTTTACCGATATTGAAATCTATTCTTGTCCAACCTTTCAATTTGGATAAATTTTTGAGCAACAACAAAGGAATTTGCCAATGATGCACCATTAAAAATGGTAGAGAATCGTTAAATGTGTAAATAGCATCTGTTCCTCGCAACATATTCTTAATCCAATTTCCTAATTGAGATAAAGAACGAATTTCATTTAGTCGCCAAAATTCATGATATGTCCAATAAGTTGGTTTGCTGTTTGGTAATGCTTGTAAAGGTTCTGCAATAGGTTCTTTACTCATGTAAGCATTTGCAGCTTGTTGTAATTGGTCGTGAAATATTGTGATTGCAGAATGTGTACGGGGATTACATTCGATAGCGTAGACATTACCGTCTTCGGCTTCGATAAAATCAAAGGAAAGTTGTCCGGTAACTCCCAATTCTTTGACAAAATGGGTTACCCATTCACGAATTTTGGGATTTTCTACGTTTTCGTAATTGACTTGGAAAGCTGAAGATTCACAACAGCAATGCAGTCTGACAACACCATCCCTGATAGTGCTATGGGTACAATATTCTTTCCCAGGAATAAATTCTTGCATTATCCAAGGTTTTTGCGGACTGATTGGTAAGCTTCGGACGAAAGCTGCTGTTTCTTCTGGAGTATCGCAAGGAAGCTTTGTTAAATCTAATCGTCTTACTGAATCGTAGGGAATGCTTTTAAGTATATATTTTCGAGTTTCTCCAGAGAAATCAAAATTTATAACCTGTTCGGGATTAGTTATTTTAAAACACTTAGGAATCGATAGACCGAAGCTCCGTGCTTTTTCGCTGAAAGTGAATTTATCATCAAGCATTTCACAAGTAGCAGCATCTATATGAAATACTTCACAATATTCTGATAAAGCGGGTTTTGCTAAAGAATCGTAGTAACTAGCGATTGGACTTGTTACCGGAATATATATATCAATATCTTCTTTATTAACAATGTCTATTAAAGCTTGAGTATAAGCCTGTGAATCTTTTTGAGGAACGGGAGTTGTATAAAACTTATCTACAGCTTTTGAAAATCGATGACCCGACAGCCAGTATTTATGAGTTTCTGTTAATATTACCCGATGTCCTGCGCTATGAAAAAACCTAGCAAGCTGTAGTGCTTTGGTCATTTTTCCACCGCTAATCAGAATATTTTTCTTTTCAGCAGCAGTCACTGTTATATGTTTCTTCTGAAACGGAGAAGTCAGCTTGTTTAAGAGTAAGGTTATCAGAACTATAGTGGCATTTATCGGTAAGACTAGTAAAAGTAAGGTTAAAGTCGCTAGATTTTGCAATAACGCGACAAAACGCATACCTATTGAGACAGAAGGTGTTGCATTTTGAGATGAAGAAACAGGTATAGATGATTGTGCCATTTTATAATAAGGAATTTTGATAGAAGTATTTTTAGGTAGTGGGTAATAGGTAGTCGGTAGTGGGTAATAGGTAATAGGTAGTGGGTAATAGGTAATAGGTAGTAGGTAATATTTATGAAGGCTTCAAACTTGTAATTATTATTTAACCTTTACCTTTGACCTTTAACCTTCACGTAACGCTATATTGTTTGTCTTGTGAAGGTAATTAACTAAGTTAATTTATGAGTTTTATAACTTTTACCCTCTTCAAAACAGAAGGTAAAAGTTATAAATTTGACGAATAGTGTCAAGATTCTTCTAACCGTCGGATGATGGTTAAACCATCTCTTAATGGAAGTAGAACTTGTTCAACACGTTTATCGGCCGCGACGGTACGGTTGAATTCAGCAATTGCTTTTCCGTTAGCAGTACGTTCCGCTTGGGTTAAATAAGGCTGTCCTTGAAGCAATGTATTATCAACGCAGATAAACCCGGATGGGGCTAATAAATTTTTCTCCAACAGGGTATTGAAGTAATCTACGTACCCTGGTTTGTCTGCATCAATAAATACAAATTCAAATGACTCTCCTGCTGCCGCTAGTTTATCCAAAGTATTAGCCGCTGGCCCGGTTTCGACTTGAATTTTTTCACCGTGAGGAGACTCTCGGAAAGCTTTTCTACCGAATTCGGCTGTATAGGGGTCTACCTCACAAGCAATAAGTTTGCCATCTGCTGGTAATGCTTCAGCCATCGCTAAGGCTGAATAGCCCGTAAACATACCTACTTCTAGTACCCGCTTGGCTTTGGTCATATGAATGAACATTTTTAAGGTTTGTCCTTCAATATGACCCGAAAGCATCTCCTGTTCTAAAGCGACGACTGTTTCCCCTTGATTAAAACGATTACCCCATTGCTCGCTTGCAGTCTTATCAGCAAGGGCTGTTAAAGCTGCCGATTCAGAGGTAGTGCATTCTTCTAAATAAGGGTCTAAACCTGAGGCTAAACGGGAAGCGAACTGAAGTTTCTCTTTGACTTGTGCTGGTAATGTTTCTTTATCCAGCGCTTGCACTACTGCTTCTAATTCTTGGGCTAATATCCCTAAAGGTGTAACGGGTCTAGCTACTGGTTTTTCTACAACACCCGTCATTAGCTTTCGCTCCCTACAAGCTCTGTTTCTGAATAAACTGGGTACATATCAACCCCTTCACCAGCACGAGGGAATTTCTGACAGATTTCTTTATGCTCTGCTAAAGCTTCTGTTAATTCTTCAGGGGTTAGGTCGTTGACAAAGAAGCATTCACCGATTGGTTTTGGCATTGCGGCTCTTTGTTTACCGTCTCTTGTTAGAGAAATAGATTCTGTAGCACGCCATAATAGGTCTGGTTCTAACAAGGGATGGTCGAGAGAAAGTCCAATTCGGCTCATTGTCCCTAGGATACGGTCTCTGTCTTCTTCGGTGATATAGCCTCTTTTTGCCGCAATGGTCGCGGATAGAGCCATATCGATATTGACTGCATGACCGTGGAAAATAGGCACTCTAGGGGCTAATTCTAGGGTAGGACTCCAACTGTGACCATAGGCTATAACTCTATCAAGGTCTAGTTCGTGAAGGTTGGGTACTTCGTATTCCAACATTTTCTTGATAGCTTTGTAGGTCAATTTATGAGCGACTTCTTTGATTTCCTCTGTCGCATCAATGTTACCGAAGTGAGTACGAAGCAGTTCTTCACCATATTCTTCCAGTAGTTCAAATACTTCTTGGTGACCAACTACGGCAATTTTGACCAATTCAGCCATACCGTTGCGTACTTGGTCTGTGGGTAAGGTACCCAAGAAGGAGAAATCAAGAAATACTTTTGAAGAAGCATGGTAAGCACCCAGACGGTTTTTCAACTTCTTGTGGTTAACCGCTACTTTAATAGCAACGCTAGCATCGATTAAACCAATCAAAGTGGTAGGGATGCGAATATAGTTACTGCTACGACGATAGGTAGAACAAGCAAAACCCGCGACATCCGTTACCAGTCCACCACCAATTACCAAAACAGGCTCTTTACGAACCAGTTTAAAATCAGCGAATGCATCTATAATCGTCTCGAAAGTTTGGATTGTTTTATTAGGCTCGGTGATAGTTACGGGGAAAGGAGTCAAATCGATGTTGTAATGCTCGAAATACTGCTGCATTTTACTGCTGAAATGCTTGTAGACATTGGAATCTACAACAGCCAAGCATCGTCCAAACTTTTGATAGCACTCAGCTAATTCTGAGTTATTTATGTCAAAAATTCCATCAACATAGACAAGACTATATTCAATTTTTTCATAGGCTTCTACATGAAAAGCAGATTCAGTAGCTTCTAACTTTGACTGAACAATACCCATAGTTGCTGAAATCCCCGTTAATTAACTTTAACTTTTGACTTTTTTTGGCTTTCTACACGGCTAAAAGCGGGATATCCATTTAATCCATTTTTATAACCGCAATCAGCTTCCCAGGCTCGCTCTATTTCCCTTGACGGGAAGAGTGATTTCTCCTTAACTGCGTTAATTCGCAAGAAGGGCTTATACTTTCCGAGATTTCGGTAGGTTTTATAGTCTTGGCTGACTTATAGCTAACTTATTAATATTGCGACTAATTCACAAAAGCACACAAAGCGTTTCCACGAAAGAGAACTATAAATGTGCGTTATTATCTACCCTGAGTGGTAGATTATGCAGAGATTTGACTCTACATTTAGTCGTACTTCGCTTCCCTTAACAAATTTATCTGTAAAGACAAATTTCTGAAATAAGAGAAAATCTATTTCTATACATGAAGTAATAGATAAATCCAAACTATTTCGGACTACTAAGCAATAAAAAACGTATTGATTCTTTAATGCCGAGCAGAAAACGTCTCAAATATCTACTGATTTTAAGACTTGAATCAGGAAGTAGGATAATTACATACGTTTCCTCAACGCTTAACTGTAATCGTAACTATAATTGCGGGAAAAAAGGCTTGTATGACTTTAATACTGGATTGTGACCCAGCAAGTCAAGCAGTTAGATTAACCGCTTAAAATTGACAAAGAAATAGACCACTCTATTACAGTACCATTCGTTGCACCTTATTTAACAAACACTTGTGAATTTTGATAAAAATTTCTTCTACCTTTCGGGTTACTATCATCGCACTCTATGAGAAAGCACTTTGATTAAATGCTACAAAAGTCGCATTCGGCTTCACCTTGTTCGAGAAAGGTAATTCCTATTTCTAGAACGAGAAATTTTAGCTATTTCAAGTAAAGAAGCTTGGCTTCCACGTACTTGAATACCATATACCATAATTTAATGTCCGGCTTTATCATTCTCTATTCGCCAAATACATCTAAATAAAAACTGCAATCTGCAAAGTAAATACATGTCAATCTACCCGTTTATACTAGCTTTTCTCTAGCAACTTCGAGGATATTTATCTATCTTCTATTCACAAACGCAAGTCTTAGCTACACCAATTTTTCTAATCCTCCGAACTCGTGTTCTGCTTCAAATATCGAAGAAACTCTACCGTGACAAAAATCTCCTTTCGGTAGTCTCCAGGTTTGTATCTGAGATTGCAACCTAGATTTACATTCAAGGAAGGGTCTGATGGCTTGTTGATTATCGCAGACTTGAACATTCGTTTACAACCTTGAAGCTGAACATTAACAAACGTTATCTCGAATGCTTGGATTAACTAAAGCTTAAAACGTATTTTCCATTCAACTTATTTGATTGGTTAATACTAGGCTCGCGGTTAAACAAGCAATATGCATTTAAAATTGCTGCTATACAAAAACGTCGCTACAGGCAGACTCGGACTGAGCAGTGACAATAACTAGCTTATACCAAAGCCGTATCGCTCAGTTCCATAGGGTTCGCCTTCGCAAAACAATTGTCGATATTCTACATTATTCCGTAATCGGTTGGAACAATACAAGACGTTAGAGTTGACCCTGGAGATAGAAAGATTTGCCAAGATAGATTCTTTGTTAACTTATGTTGGTAATTTTTACTGTATCAAAAATTTGATAAAAAGTTTAATTTTTTTGTTTTAAATAAAAATTTTTTTTTGCGACTGAACTAGACAAGGAGTCTTATTGTACAATTTCAACTGTCCGAGGGGTTGATTATATCAGACCCTAGACTGATTTTAATTACAATAATCAAGTTGAAACTATCTAATTTTAAGGCTAAATCTTAGTTCAAATTTGTAGTGAAGCTATTTTTGAGAATATTATTTAAGGACTTAAATGGTAAAACAAACGACTATCTATTAATTTAAGATACTGAATAATTGCTAAATCAATCAAATATATTTTTTATTATTAAAACGACTTATTTTGATAAATAAAAGTTAAATAAGAGCTTTATTGGCTAAAAATAATTAGTTTAGTATTGATTATAAATGCTTTCCTAGATTGATCATTGATTTAACCACAAGTAAAAAAAAAGACAGGTAAATTACCTGCCTGATAGCTAATTATTTAACCTTTATGACAATTGAGATTAAAAGTTCATTTCAGCAGCTTGAACTTTCTCAACTTGCTTCTTCTTGAGGACAAGCATGATTTGAGCCATCATCACAAGAGCTACAAATGCTATCAATCCTCTAACTCTACCTGCACTTTGCAGTACTATTTCTGTGTCATGCTGACCAAAACCACCTACATTGGGGTTGCTGGTTAAAGCTTCACCTGCTGCAACTTCTTGTCCTTCAGAAACAATCAGTTCTGGACCTGCAGGAATCGAAGTAGTTACGGTTTCTCCTTCGGTCGTTTGAACGTCTACAGCATATTTTACACTGCCAAAATCATCTTCTTCTTTGGAAATTTTGGTAATTGTACCAGCAGCAGAAGTTGTGAAAACATTATTATTGCTATTTTCTCCGGTAGGATAAACTTGTCCGCGTCCTCGGTTTCCACCGACGTAAACGCCGTATTTACCGAAGTGAAGATTTTTGTCAACAGCAGGATTAGGAGAAAGAATTGGGAAAACGATTTCTTGGTACTGTTCCCCAGGAAGCGGGCCAACTAAGTAAGTACTATTGTCTTCCTCTTCGGTATAGGGTTGGAAGTAAACGTCTCCAACTTCCTCTTTTATTTCTTCAGGTATACGTTCGGGAGGAGCTAGCTTAAATCCTTCGGGTAACATTAATACCGCACCAACATTTAAGCCGACCTTGGAACCGTCAGCACCTACTTGCTTGACATCGGTATCGTAAGGAATTTTGACTACTGCTTTAAATACAGTATCTGGTAATACTGATTGAGGTACTTCTACATCAGTAATTTTTTTCGCTAAGTGGCAGTTAGCGCAAACAATCCTTCCTGTAGGTTCTCTTGGTGTCTCCGGATATGCACCTTGTGCCCAGAAAGGGTAAGCAGCAGCAGCTTGAGGAAGTGCTAAATCGCTGGTAAAGAAAAATGCTACTGTAGCAATCGCCACAAGCAATGTTTTGGAAATCGCCTTAAATAAGCGACTTAACCGAGTTGTACAATTATTTCTCATCTCTTCTTCGGGATTGGTCGTTAGTTATTAGTTATTAGCTCTTGTCTCAAGAACTTGGAATGCAGGATTAAAATAAGCAACAGCTAACAGCTAGCAGTTATAAGAAATTGACCTCAAGAAGAAATTAACGTTTTAGGCAAGAATAAAGCTTGCGTCACCGACTGAAGCCGTAAAATACTAATAACTGGTAATTGGTAACTGGTAACTGTTTTAAGCCCACCAAGGTTCTTCATCGGTACGGAAGTCAGTTTCAGTCCAAGGAGTAATTACCATTTGGTCATCTTGTACCGCTACATGAGAAAGCGCTAAAGATAATGGTGCAGGACCACGAACTACTTTACCAGTAGCATCATACTGAGAACCATGACAGGGACACTTAAATTTATTTTCAGCAATATTCCAAGGTACAACGCAACCCAAATGGGTACAAATAGCGTTGATTCCATAATCTTGGATGGATTCGCTTCCATCTACCACAATGTATGTAGGGTCTCCCTTTAGTCCCTGTACTAAAGTGCGATCGCCAACGTTGTGCTTGCCTAAAAAGTCAGAAACGCTCACAGTATCGCCAAGTTCGTCTTTAGCTGTGGCTCCACCACCAGCACCACCACTCGAAGGTGGAAGAAAATACTTGACAACGGGATACAATACTCCCAGAGCAACTCCGGAGACAGTTCCGAAAGTCAAAAGATTCATGAATTGGCGACGACCCATATCAGGTACGTCCATTGATTCAGAGAATTGAGCCATAATCTACGGGTTCGAGGTTGATTTTTTGTTAACTTTTTTTGACCTGAGTTCTTTATTATTGGGAAACTCCAGTCTTGGATTGCCCATGCCCTATATAAATGCCTTCTGCTATCTTCAGATACTCAAAGGCATTCTTTATTTAGCATTACATTTCTTTATATTCCTATCATACTGGAGTTACGGAACTTCACATCATTACTAAATGTAAATAAAACCCAAAGTAAAGTTATGACAGGACAAGAATTACGTCAAATATTGATTGATAAGTGGGGACGCTCTTATGATGTCCAGTTGCGTAGGACTCAAGGAAAGCTATTTCTACAGGTAATGTGGAAATATTTGGAGCAAGCTTCCTTTCCTTTGAGTGAGAACGAGTACTTAGAACATTTAGATACCGTAGCGAGCTATCTGAATGGGATGGGTGGAACCGAACAGGTACAAGGATTTATCAAGGAAACGCGAGAGCGTCCGCGACTCGGGAAAGCTGTCAGCGTTCCTTTGGATTTAGGCGAGCGTACTTCTGAGTGGATATTATAGCTTTTTAATTTAGGTAAGGCTACAGCATTTTTTCTCATCAGAAACGTCTGAGTTTGTTGAGAAAAATTATAAAGAGAGGAGAATTTTGGATTTTGGATTTTAGATTTTGGATTGTGAGTTCTAACTATATTTTTTAAACTGGTTGAATTTGGATAGACGAAGTTTTACCGGATAGCGTTTTAAATAAGCTTTGACAACAGCTTTGGGAAGTTTTTTTAACATCGTAAATGGGAATTGGGAATTGAAAATGATGCGTGACGGCAATATTAACAATTATCTTTATTATTTATAATTTCTTGTAGCCGTCGCGCACCCTACTAACTAACTCAAATCCGTAAAATCAAAACCAAACCCGTTGATATCAGGGAAAAACCGTAGACTTAGTTGTATTATTGAATTTGCCATGCTTACTTAATGTAGATGGTTGATAAGGAAGGCGATTATCTTGTTTTTCGGAATGATTTTCTAAGATTGATTGCTGATGTTGTTGGATTGATTTTTCTATTTCCGAATCGCAACTTAATAATTCTTCCCCTAGTAATTCTTCAACAAACTTATTTAACTGTAAAATACTATAATTTATTAATATACTTCTAAATCTAATAAATCTAGCAGACAATACTGAATTTGCTGGCTGAAAGCGCTACTATACAAATAAAAATCGAAAACTCAGTTAAGAAATTAAATCAATTTTATGGGACTAAAGCATTTATTATTAGTTCTCTTATTCCCTATTCTCTTAAATAAAAAATGAAAAACAATAAATTAGAAACTTGGGAAAATAAGGTTCTTAAAAGTTATCTTGATGGTATTCAAATAATTAGAATCCCTGCATCTAGAAAAAAGCGATTTGTAATACTTCGGTGGCTGGTAAGGAAGTTTGAATTAGACTTAATTTATAAAGAATCTCAGGTTAATGAAATTATTAGCGTTCATCATTCGGATTTCGCTACTTTAAGAAGAGAATTGATTGGTTATCAGTTGATGGAAAGAGAAAACAGTATGTATTGGCGTTTACCTGCTTCTCTTTGGAAGTCAGAAAATGAAATTATGCATCATAGGATTTAGGAAAAGGTAATAGGTAATAGGTAATTGGAAATTGGTAGATTAATTAATCAAAAAATTCTGTTCCCTAAAGTTACTTCTCTATCTGGTTGAATTAATACGACTTCACCGTCATCAAGTACTACCCCTAAAACTAATACTTCAGACATGAAATCGGCTATTTGACGTGGTGGAAAGTTGGTTACAGCTAATATTGATTTATTGATTAATTCCTCTTTTTGGTAGAGTTTGGTAATTTGAGCGCTAGATTTTTTTACTCCTAAATCACCAAAATCTATCCATAATTTATAAGCTGGTTTTCTCGCTTTGGGAAAATCCTCGGTTTTAATGATTTTCCCTACACGAATTTCTACTTTCTCAAAATCTTCGTAGGTAATTGGCATTTTTTACCTATAAATTTTTTCTACTATTTACCTATTAATTTAACTAAACCAATTCCACCAAAATATAATCCTAGAACTGCTCCTGCTAAAAGACTTTGAGTAAGCGGGTCTGTGGAAGGTGTCAGAATTGCTCCTAAAACTACTGCTCCCATAATTACATAGCGCCAACCTGAAAGCATTACTTTTGAAGAAACGATTCCTAAAGCACCAAGTAACAATTGAATTACCGGAATTTGAAAGGCTAAACCTGTACTAAATAGCAATAACAAAACAAATTCAAAATATCTATCAATTGACCAACTTTGCTCTACGACATCCGCACCGTAGTTGATAAAAAAGTTCAAAGCTGCGGGAATTAAAGCAATATAAGCAAATACTAATCCCGATACGAAAAGAACGCTAGAACCCAAAAATACTGGTATCAGTAAACGACGTTCCCGACGATTTAATCCTGGTAGAACGAATTGCAGGATTTGATATAGAACAAATGGACTAGCTAAAACTAATCCACTGTAACCAGCAACTTTGATGGATACGAAAAAATATTCACCAGGAGCTAGCTGAAGAAACTTGACTCCTTGAGCTGGAATTTCTAGGACTTGGACAAGTTGTTTCACAAAAATGAAACAGCTAATAGCACTCAACACCACAGCTATCAACGAATAAAAAATTCGCGATCGCAATTCTTCGAGGTGGTCAAAAAGGGACATTTCCACTTCACCAGGTAACTCCGAAAGGTATTCCTCTTGTGAAGTAGCTTCAACGTCAAAATCTTTTGTAGTAGTTTTAGTTTCTGAAGAACGAGACATGTTTAATCAGTGAACAGTTATCAGTTATCAGTGAACAGTTATCAGTGAACAGTTAGGAGTTAGGAGTTAAGAGTTAGGAGTTAAGAGTTAGGGTTTAAAAGCTAGTTATTTTTCTCCTTGTCCCCTTGTCTCCCCCCTCTCCCCACTCTACCCTTTCTTCTCCCTCCCACTCCTTAGTTCCTTTATCTTTATAATTTTTATCCGGTTTTGCTAAAAAAGGTCTGGATAATTTATCAGAAAAGTGTAATTTGATTTTCAATTTACATTTTTCTGCTTGTAAAAGGTTCGTTTGTTTGAGAGGGAGTCTACTATGGCGTAACCTACAATTCTACTTGAGGTTGAAGATGCGTAGTACATTTTATTGTGCCATGTTGGTATTTCCTATTATCGGGTTAAATACTGTTAATGGTTTACAAGCTTTCAACAGCGAAGAATCTAGAATTACCGATTTTGTGACTGGTGAACAATTTGCTCAACCATATTTGACAAATGTAACACCATTTCAATTATCAGCTAGAGACGACCGAATTAAAGATTGTCTTCGTTCGGGAAACTGTAAGAATTAATGCATAATTGTTTTTAATTCTTGGCTATTGTGTTTAAAATCATTATTTCTGGGGTTAATTTTATAATTACTCCTTTATCTAGCTATTTTTATTTTTATACAATAATTTTTACTTAGATATATTTACTGACAAACGGCTAATTTTGAGTTATATATAGTAGTATTTAAGAAGCTTCATTTGAATTTCGCACCGGGAAAAATAAGGGTAAAAATAATATCATTCTAACTACTTTAGAATGCAGCAACATCTGCCACTTTTCAAGCAGTTCTGATTTTTATAGAAACAGTTCATTACAACGAACTGAAAATATTAGTGATGTAACGATTTACTTTTTTGTTTGCTTTTTTTGGTATCTATTGATTGTTTTTTGGCAGGTTTATCAAGATATATCAACTATATTGCCAATTAATTATACTGTTTAAGTCAGTATTATTTTTGATATACCTGTAGACAAAATTTAATTGGTGATGTGATGAAATATAAATTATAGGTAGATTACCTTTAAACGTTCAATTTCAATTAACAAAATTCACGGTATAGATTTTAGCTCGCATTTAAATAAAGCTATTTAGTATAAAAAATAGCGATATTTATAAATATCTATAGCTATTATCTATAAACATGAATCTTGGCTGAGCGGGCTATTGATTAATCTGTCTAAGTCGTATAACTTGGACAAGTTTGTAGTGTATTATCTGCAAAATAGCTTTTGCAAGGGTTGTTTATTACCAAATAAAATGAATAATTCTGTAACTAATTTATCGAAATATTGGCTAATATAAATATTTTATAAATCCGGAATTCTGCATTTTTTATTTGTATTCTGAGTGAAGCTTACTTTATAGAAAAAACCTCATTTTGTTATAAATCTCGTCTCCTAAATAAAGCGAGTAGCAGTCTTTTATGCTTCTAAACTTAGAAAGATTTTATCAAGCGTGTAATCCGAGCCAACCTCTAGTAATGGGAGATGCTGATGCTCGAAGATATTATATTGATTTCGCTGCGGTAAGGGGCGGAAAAATTATTGAAGCGCTACAAAGGACTATTACTAGAATATCACCAGATGCACCTACAACTCAACTTTTCACGGGACATATTGGTTGCGGTAAATCTACAGAATTGCTGCGATTAAAAGCGGAATTAGAGTTAAAACAATTTCATGTAGTTTATTTTGA
The DNA here is from genome assembly GCA_937884685.1 of uncultured Calothrix sp. Taxonomy (GTDB): domain Bacteria; phylum Cyanobacteriota; class Cyanobacteriia; order Cyanobacteriales; family Nostocaceae; genus Rivularia. The sequence goes on along the minus strand of CAKZYM010000132.1, from coordinate 1,073 downwards.
ATCCACTCACGTTTTGGAAATGGTGGATTTGGATGTTACCGATATATTTTTAGCGATTGCAGGACAAGTATCTCAGAGCTTAGAGTCAATAAAAATCCGATTAAAACCTTCTTATTTTGCTAAGTTATTTGGGGAAATAGTAGAGTTTCTCCAAACACCGATTGATATGGAATTAGAAGGTGAATTATCGGTTGGAATTGCCAAAATTACAGCTAAAACAAAGGAGAGTCCGCAGTTAAGAAGAAGATTACGCGATTATTTAGAACCACGAACTCTGAATATTTTGCACTCAATTAATAATGAGTTATTAGCTCGTGCGAATGAGGAACTCAAAGCGAGGGGTAAAAAGGGATTGGTGGTAATTGTTGATAACTTAGATAGAGTTGCAATTCGACCTTTACCATCGGGACGTTCTCTACCGGAATATTTATTTATTGATAGGGGAGAACAGTTACGCAAACTCAATTGTCATATGGTTTATACCATTCCTTTGGGTTTAACTTTTTCCAACGATAGCGCTCAATTACAGCATCGTTTGGGTGGTGGTGTAGCACCAAAAGTTTTACCAATGATACCCGTGCGTAAACGTACAGGGGAAATTTATACTCCTGGGTTGGATAGTTTACGACAAATGGTTTTAGCGAGAGCTTTTCCTACTATTAATCCCGCTGAAAGGTTACATTTTATAACAGAACTATTCGAGACTCCGGAAGCTTTGAATCGGTTGTGTTTAATTAGTGGTGGTCACGTGCGAGATTTGTTAGGATTACTATTTGATTGTATTAGAGAACAAGACCCACCTTTTAGTAAGGAATGTGTGGAATTAGTAATTCAAAGACATCGCGATTATCGAGCAAATGCTATTGATTCTCCGGAATGGGATTTAATTTTCCAAGTAGTAAATCAACAGCGGGTTAGAGGTGATATCGAATATCATACTTTGCTACGAAGTTTGTTTGTTTTCGAGTATCGCGACCATCAAGGAGTTTGGTTTGCAATCAATCCAGTTTTAGCAGAAACCAGGAAGTTTAAGTCGTGGTTGGAAGAAAACAACAATCGGATTTAGTCACTGC
>CAKZYM010000131.1 GCA_937884685.1 uncultured Calothrix sp. | reverse complement strand
TAATCAAAAATTATCTGTGTAATCAGCGTAATCCATTTAATCAGTGTTCGGAGTTAGGAGTTAGGAGTTAAAAATATTTTCTCCCCCCTCTTCCTCTTCTTCCCCCTCTCCCTCTTCCAATCCCCAATTATCTAAGTATGTTTGTCCTATGACTTACCTTGTCATGTAACTGTTTAGCCTGATAATCTAGAATTCGTCAACAGTATTTTACCCGACCGAAACGATTGTTTCTTAAGTGCTTTGGTTACTTTTGCTGATGATATCTAGTTATAGCAAGTGGTATATTTTGATGCCATGACCTTTATAGCGGCAAGCAGGGTGAGGAGTAAAAATTTAATGACGCTTGAGGGATTAGATCAATTTGTTTCATACTGCAAAAGGATTCAACCTCAAAGTCCGGACGATATAAAAAAGTTTTTCGAGGGTGTGATAGGATTTCCTTACGATAAGGAACTTCTATTACAAGCTTATTTGTATTTAAATATAAAAAAATTGTTTCCTAGTTGTTTGGAGTTGCTGTTGTTTGAAAAGTCTCCAATTTCTGATTATACGGATTTAGGTAAATGCGATTTTGTTTATTTAACTTTGGATAAAAAGCTGTTTTTGATTGAGACTAAGTTTATTGATACGACTGCATCTGGTGCGACGGAAAGGAAGAGAAGAAATAAGCATCGAAATAAAGTCTTTGAGCAGGTGATTACTTTAAAAAATCGCTTTGGTCAATACTGGAATATTAAAGTAGAAGAATTGGAGTGTGGTGTATTTACAACTGACCCTGAAATTGACTGGCGTGGAAATAACGTCAATGTGACTACTAAATCAGTTTCTATACGGGACTTGGAAGATTGGAGACTTAGACAAAAGACGATAAATCATACTTGATAATCTTATTTTTATTAAATAACTTTTTTATTTATCAGGTTTTGTAAAAATTAACAGATAATCTTTCACAGGTTTAGGGTTTAACAATTATAAAAATAGGGAGTAGGTAGTAAGGAACGGGGAATAGAGTATGTAAATAAGTTTTCGTAATTAGTCTTAATTTGTAGATTTTTTTCCCTATTTAAGCAGGAATGATAAAGCGCTTAGTAGATAAATTAATAATTTATACAATCAAATATTATAAAAATTGAAGTAAAGTTCGCGAGAACTGGTTATTAAGGCTATCCTGTTTTAAGTAGAAGTGGCAATTCTGGAATAATTGCTTGAGGGTAAATTATCTGCTTTGCGGAGAGTCTAAACCCTTTGTAAGGTCTGATTCACAGATTCGGAGGTGAAAAATAACGTGTTAAAGACACTTTTGGTAGTTACCATTGGTTTCTTACCGTCTCTATTTTCCCTGTGGTTAATGCGTAAAAGCAGGGCTAGGACGCGCACGCTTCTAAGAAGGGCTGCGGTTACAAGTTATCCCAGACAGCCAAGAAGCCGAAATCACAATGACAGGATTGACAATCGCGATAGGTACTATTTGGAAGGAGTAGGTTATCTAGTCGGTGATATTAGCTGCGAATATAATGCTCGTTCGGGGTATATCAGATGTGCGGTTAACCCAAGCGGTCCTTGTGATGGCTGCCGTTTTTATGAAGAAAGACAAGAAGTGAGTCTTACCGAATACCATGTTTGAGGCTAGCTTAACAAAAGCTATTGTTCTGTTCGCTGTTACCTATTTCCTGTTCCCCCAACCCTGTGTACAATTGCTTGGGAGGTAAATTCCCATCTAATTTCTGTTAATTTAGATTTATTTTAATGTCTGCAACTTGGACGCAGGAACAAATTTTGGCTTTAGCTCCAGATGCTAGTTCTGCCAAAAATGGTATGGCTTTGGCCACTTCTCGTAAGTGGTTGTCATTGGGTTGCAATGAAAAAGCTGCTTGGGGTTATTTTCAGGGGAGCGGAAAAAACCCTTATCAAACTCGGATAGATTTAACTGAACCCGCTTTTAAATGCACTTGTCCCAGCCGAAAATTTCCGTGTAAGCACGCTATTGCTTTGTTTCTTTTGTTGGTGAATGAGAAACAATTATTTACTCAGAATTCACCTCCGGAGTGGGTTGACGATTGGCTTGAAGCTCGCAGTGAAAGAAAGGTTAAACAGGAAGAAAAATTAAAAATAGAAGAAAAAACCAAGAAGGAAGTAGACCCCCAAGCGCAAGCAAAACGAGCAGCAAAGCGTTTCCAGAAAGTTACTGGGGGAATGCAGGATTTAGAAGTATGGTTGCGGGATTTAGTCAGTAATGGCTTAGCAGCAGCGCAAGAACAACCCTATAGTTTCTGGGATGATGCAGCAGCAAGGTTAGTAGATGCACAAGCTTCTGGGGTCGCTCGTTTAGTAAGGGAAATGGGAAGTATTTCTCATTCGGGTACGGGATGGCAGGAAAGATTATTATCGCAATTAGGCAGGGTATATCTTTTAATTGAAGCTTTCAAGCGTTTGGAAAGTTTATCTATTCCAGTTCAGGCAGATATTCGGACGCAAATTGGTTTTTCTCAGAATCAACAAGAACTATCAACGCAGTCAGGAGTAAATGATTCTTGGTTGATTGTAGGTCAAAGTTTAGCAGAAGAAGACCGTTTGAAAATACAGCGTAATTGGTTGTTGGGTAAACAAACGCAACAAAAAGCATTAATTCTTAACTTCGCTCACGGTAGTCAGCCGTTAGATATTAGTCTTGTACCTGGGAGTTTTATAAATGCAGAATTAGTATTCTTTGAAAGCGCTTATCCCTTAAGAGCAATAGTTAAAACTCGTGAAGATGAATTGACTCAAATAGATACAATGCCGGGATATAGTAATATCTCAAATATGATAAAGGAATATTCTCAAGCTTTAGCTAAAAATCCTTGGATAGAACAATTTCCTGTTCCAATACGTGGAGTAATTCCAATTAAACAAAATAATCAGTGGTTTATACGAGATGAAGATAAACATTTAGTTCCGGTGAAATCAATATTTAAACATAATTGGCAGTTATTAGCATTTAGCGGTGGATATCCAGTAGATATATTCGGTGAATGGGATGGAGAATATTTTTTACCTGTAAGTGTTTGGGGAAATAATCGGTTTATCAATTTTGGATTTTAGATTTTGGATTTTGGATTTAAAGAGTTATTGGTTGTTCACCGGTCGGGTGTGGATAGTCAGTTATGAATTAAAAATGAATAAATAAATATCTATTCCCTATTCCCTATTCCCTATTTCCTATTCCCTATTTA
>CAKZYM010000130.1 GCA_937884685.1 uncultured Calothrix sp. | reverse complement strand
GTCACAGTTCCAGAACTTGCACCACTACCAACTAGGGAAACATGTTCCCCACCCGAAGAAATAGGATTAGACTCTATTACATAGTTGGTCAGAGTTAAATCTTCTGCTTCATAACTTACAACTGCTTCAGGTGCAGCTTCGACAAACTCAAATTTAATATAGTCAAAACGTGCAGCCTCACCACTCTCTGATTGTCCTTCAACCTCGAAAGCATCACCTGGTTTTAGGAGAATTGCTTGATGGGTAACACGTTCAGTTAAATTCACACCTGACACACCACCAGAACCTAAATTTTCATCAAATGAAAAATTGTAAATATCTCCTGCGACCGTGACACTAGCGGGTGAAACTCCATCATTCTCATCGTAATAGCCTACAGTTACTTTGTAAATTCCTCTCGTTCCATTGAAATTACCTCGTGCTATTCCAGAATTTGCACCGCTACCAGATAGAGAAACATGCTCGTTACCCGAGGAGAGAGTGTATGATTCAACCTGGTAATTGATTAAATCTAAATCTTCTACTTCATAACCTATAGTTGCTGGTGCATTATCTAGAGCATTGAACTCAATAGAATCAACACGTGCAGCTTCCCCGCTATCACCTACGACCGTAACCTCGAAAGTATCACCATCATCTAACATAATTGCCGAATGAGTGATAGTTTCGGTTAAAGTTGCAGCAGTCGCACCAGCAGAACCTAAATCTTGGTTCCACATAAAGTTTTGAGTATCACCTGCAACTGTGACGCTAGCAGAAGAGACTCCATCATTTTCGTCGTAATAATTGAGCTTTACTTCGTAAATTCCTCTTTCACCATTGAAAGTACCCGTCACCGTTCCAGAATTAGCATTGCTTCCAATTAGAGAAACATGTTTTCCACCGGAAGAAACAGGATTAGATTCCTCTTTGTAATTAGTTCGAGTTAAGCTTTCTGCTTCATAAAATACATCTTGAGGCTGGGGTTCCTGAAGGATGAATTCAATCCTGTCAACACGTCCGGGTTCACCGTTATTTGATTGTCCTTCAATTCTGAAAGTATCACCTTGCTGTAACGTAATTGCTGAATGAGTTACACGCTCGGTTAAATTTCCAGATACTGGACCAGAGAAACCTAAGTCTTTATCAAATACAAAACTTTGAGTATCACCTGCTACAGTTACGTCCAAAGTCGAGAGTCCATCATTCTCGTCGTAGTAAACAATATTTACTTCATAAACCCCTGCTTCTCCATTAAATATACCTTCTGCGACTCCAGGATTAGTACCTCCATTTGCAAAAATATGTGCGCCACCTGAAGAAAGAATATTTTGCTCAACTCCATAATTAGTAAGGGTTAAGCCTTCCGCTTCATAACTGACTATTGTGTCGAAACCATTCATATGTATTTCTCCGAAAAAAATAAGTTCGGTAAATACACCCCTGTTGTAAGTACATACTCATATTTGTACTTATGTTACTTGTATTTAACTACAAGTCAACATATTTGATACTTCTTTGTGAGAGAAAATACTTACTTAATCTTTTAGTGACGGATATAACGTGACAGATTCCTAAAAATTTGCCATAAATGCATCGATACAAAAATAATTTGCAAATGTTGCTCCCCAAAACTTGTTTGGGAGGAAAGTAGTACATATATTCAGATACAACAGACTATTTTGTAAGGGTTGTTGCTTACACTATTTCTTTATAAAGATGCGCCCCTATGAAAGCCCATGCAGATGGGCTTTGTTCCAGTAGCTCCAGCCTTCCAGGCTGAGAGCGATTAAGCGCAGCCTCATACAGAATTGAATTGGTATTACCAAGTTGATTAATAATTTATTGCTTTCAATTAGATAAAATTTCTTCTGCAACCACTTCCGGTAGTTCCAACTGTGGAGTATGTTCGCATTTCAATAAAATTAATCGACTTTGAACAATATCTTTCTGAAACTTAGCAGCATCTTCTATAGGTAAAGTTTTGTCTTTTTCTCCCCACAATATTAAAGTCGGTTTGGAAATTTGTTTGATTCGCGATGCAATATTGTAATAGCCACCACTTTTAGTAAAACTGATAGTAGCTTCGTGCCAATTTGGCATATCTAAATGTAAATTTGCACATCGTAAAGAGGTAATTTCGGACTTGCTTAAATTACCGAAAATTTCACTCCAGAATAAAGCTTGTAGTTTACGCTGTCGCCAATATTCTACTGCTAAATAATCGATGGGAGAAAATAAAAATTGTCCTTGGGGGAAGCTACCGGAGTAACCGACGCTGTTAATTAAAATTAGTTTATCAACGGAATTTGGATAATTAAGGGTAAAATCAATCGCAGTTGCTCCTCCCATTGAAGTACCAACTAAAATTACTGGTTGATTAATTTTGGTTTTCCAGAAGTGGTAAAGATGGGTTTTGATTGTATCTGGGGAATAGTTAATATTTTTCAATCTTTGAGTAAAACCGAAACCTAGTAAATCAACAGCCCAAGTTTCGTTTTTTTCTGAGAGTAATGGTATGAGTAAGCGAAATTCTAGTAGAGAGCTTTCAAAGCCATGTAAAAGTAAAATTGGTGTTCCACTGTTACCTTGATGAATATAAGCTGTTGTAATTGGTTGGGAATTTAAAGGTGTGTTGATAGGAATAGTTTGAATATTATGAAATAGATTTAATGCATTATTATCCTTTATTTTAGATATATCAATTGTCGAAAAATATTCATTCATTTGTTTGTAGTAAGGAATTTATTCCTGATTGTATTTTTTTGTAATATAAAATAAATTCCGTAATTATGAAGATTAATAATTATATTCCGATAAATTTGAGATATAGCCAATATAAGAATATTAAAGCAGCTAAACCTAAATTAATTATATTAAATAATTTAATTACTGAATTAGCATTCCGAGCCGAACCTATACCTCCAGATAAAATAAGGAGTGTTATAGATTGGAAATATTTCTGTTGAGAAACAAACATTAATGCCAGTATCAGTAAAATAGTTTGGCATGTTAGAGATACATAATCCCACTTTCTAAAATTTTGAAAATTCATATTTTTTTAGTTTCTCAAAGAAGGATTGGTGTGCAATTATATAAGCTAATTAATTAGTTCCTAAACTCTGATAATTTATTTTAAAGAGGTTCTCACTGATTTTATTAACAGGAAGCAGAACCTCTAAAAATGCATTATAAAGTAGAAACTTGTAGCGAGATGGAAATGATATTGGGAGCATCCCAATTATGCAAAAAGCCCGCAGGCTAGAAAGAAGCCTGGGGCTAATATTACAAAGCCCGGCAACCTGGGCTAAGAATCTCGGTAGCCCGCGACGGTGGGCTTTGTTTGTGTAACCGCACCCTTACAGGGTGTTGGATTAAATATTTGTTCAACATTGGGATGCTCCGATGACATTACACAAAATTAATTTAAACTATATTAACTTTATCAGCAGCAATTTTAGCTTTTTCTCTTGCTTCTTGAATGTCATTTCCTTTCGCTAAAGCAACTCCCATACGTCTATATTTATGAGCGCTGGGTTTACCAAATAATTTTACGTCAACATCTTTTTCTGCTAATGCTTCTGCAACACCGATATAATTAATAGAATCAGATTTATCTCCAGCTAAAATCACCGCACTTGCTGAAGGAGAAAACAGTTCTATATTAGGAATTGTTAAACCTAAAATTGCTCTCAGATGTAATTCAAATTCATTCAAGTTTTGCGATATTAATGTTACCATTCCCGTGTCGTGAGGTCTTGGTGAAAGTTCGGAAAATATTACCTCATCTTTAGTAATAAAAAACTCTACACCAAATATTCCCGCTCCTCCCAAAGCATCGGTTACTTTTGTTGCTATTTCTTGAGCTTTTAACTTCATTTCTTCGGAAATTCCCGCAGGTTGCCAAGATTCTTGATAATCACCTCTTTCTTGACGATGACCGATAGGAGAACAAAAGATGGTAGGAGCGTTCCATTGTTTAATAGTTAATAAAGTAATTTCAACTTCAAAGTCGATAAATTCTTCTATAATTACTCTTTGACTATCACCCCGAGAACCAGAACAAGCATAATCCCAAGCTTTTTCCACGCCTTTTTTATTTTTAACAATTGATTGTCCTTTACCGGAAGATGACATAACTGGTTTGACTACATTAGGAAAACCAATTTGATTGCTAATTTCTATTAACTCATTTAAAGAAGATGCATAACCATATTTTGCTGTCCGAATTCCCAATTCAGTATGAGCTAATTCTCGGATTCTATCGCGGTTCATTGTATAGTTAGTAGCCGCAGCAGTAGGAATTACTGTAATACCGCGCTGTTCAAATTCTGCCAGCTTTTCTGTTCTAATAGCTTCAATTTCCGGTACGATAAAATCCGGTTTGTATTTACTAATAATCGCTTCTAAATCATCAGCACTCAACATAGAAATTACTTCACAACAATCAGCAACCTGCATTGCTGGAGCATTTGCGTAACGGTCAACAGCAATTACAAAATTTCCCAATCTTTGAGCAGCTATAACGAATTCTTTACCCAGTTCTCCCGAACCGAGGAGCATGATTTTTTGTGGTAATTTTAGAGATT
>CAKZYM010000129.1 GCA_937884685.1 uncultured Calothrix sp. | reverse complement strand
CAATTAAATTAGCAATAGAGTTGATTGTACGGAAATTTTCAAACTCTAAGTCCTCGTCTCCAATGGCAATCTGGAACTCTTGCTCTACGAATAGAACAAGCTGCATAGCAAACATTGAATTTACAAAACCATTAGCAAAAATATCCTCATCTGGCTGTAAATCATGATTGCCGAAAAATTTGCTAAGGAAAGTTTTGATTTTAGTTTGAATTTCGTTCATTAGTATTAATTATTCCTATTTATTGATAAACGTAAAATCCTTTACCACTTTTTCTACCATGCAAGCCTGCATCTACCATTTTTTTGAGTAAAGTGCATGGTCTGTACTTACTGTCATTAAAGTTTTCGTACAAGACTTCGATAGAAAATAAAATGGTGTCTAGTCCAATCAAATCTGCTGTTTCTAAAGGTCCCATTTTGTGACCGAAACAGCCTTTAAAGATTTTGTCTACATCTTCTGCTGTAGCAACTTGGTCTTGTAGTAAGAAAATAGCTTCATTGATAGTTAACATCAACACGCGGTTGGAAACAAAACCAGGTGAATCATTAACTAGAATACATTCTTTACCCATTTGAGATAGCATTTTTTTTGCTGTCTCAATTGTTGCTTCAGAAGTATGATACCCACGAATCATCTCTACCATCGGCTTCATAGGTACGGGATTCATAAAGTGGATACCAAGAACTTTATCGGCACGTTTGGTTACTGAAGCAATGCGAGTAATGGGAATTGCAGATGTGTTAGCAGAGAATATACATTCTGCTGGGCAAATAGAATCTAGTAGAGGATATATATCTTTTTTTATATCCCATTTTTCGGTGACATTCTCAATTACAAAATCCGCATCTTCAAGAATTTTATAATTAGTTGAAAAATCTATTTTTTCAATGATATCGTCTGGAGTTTCTTGGCGTTCGCTTTTTTTAAAAAAACCCTGAAAGCGAATATTATTCCTGATTTCGTGTTTCGCTTTATCCAGGATATTTTCAGAAATATCTACAAGAATAACTTGGTGACCAGTTTGAGCGAGATTTTGAGCAACCCCTACCCCCATCACTCCTGCACCAACAACACCTACTGTTTGAATATTCATAATCTCGAACCTCCAATTATATCCATTTACTTATACTTAAATATGATATTGTCGTTAAAAGAGATACGCAGGTAAAGGTACGGATGCAGGACGCTCGTGAGTATAAAATTCCGCCCAATCTATTTCCACTCCCGCTAACCAAAGTCTACCCAAGCTTTTTAGCAAGAATGCCAAATCTGGTTTTTTATCGTAGGAATATCTTAGGGAAGGCAAAATAAGTTGACTAACTGCTGGATTATTTTCTATACATTGTGGCGCGAAACTACCTAAAGTTTGTCCAGGTCCAACTTCCAATAAAATTGGATGCAATTTTTTCCATAACTCTTGCATACCTGGACCAAATAACACTGCTTGACATAAATGTTTAACCCAATAATCGACATTTGTGGCTTCTGCTGCTGTTATCCACGTTCCTGTGACATTTGATATATAAGGAATTTGTGGTGGTTGAAGATTAAATGTTTTTAATAACTCACGTAACTCAGAGCTAACACCCTTCATCATATGAGAATGAAAAGCGTGAGAAGTTTCCAGACGACGACAAGCTAAACCTTTCTTAATTAACTGTTGTTCTAAAACTTCCATAGCATTAATTTCACCTGCTATTACACCCATAGATGGACCATTTACCGCAGAAAGTGAGAGTTTGTCATTGAGTAAGGGTAATATCTCTGTTCGCGAAAGTGGAACTGCAAGCATTGCTCCACCTGGCAACTTTTGAATTATCTGCGCTCTTGCAGCAATTAGTTTTAAACCTTCTTCTAAAGATAAAACCCCTGCTAATGTTGCTGCTACATATTCACCAATACTATAGCCAATCATTGCTTGGGGATGGATGCCCCAGGATATCAATAACTGAGATAAAGCATATTCAATCACAAAAATGGCTGGTTGAGCAAGGTGAGTTTGATTAAGTAAAGATGTTGCAGCCATAGTCAGAGCGTCCGCTTGTGTTTGAGTGCGACCTAACATTTTTCGTAAATCTAAGCCTTCAGAACTTTCTTGAGACGACTGCTGGCTTTGTTGAGATGCTCTTTTAGGATATATTACATCTCGCAAATCTTGATTAAGAAGCGGTTTGAGAAATTTACAACAGTAGTCAACTTGCTCCCGAAACATTGGTTCACCTTGATAAAGTTCCCAAGCCATGTTGACATAATGAGTTCCCAGTCCAGGAAACATAAAGGCTACAGGACGTTGTTCTGTTTCTTGAACGTTCGTTAGTACCCGTCTTGGATCTTCAAGTGCAGCTATTGCATCTTCTATATCTCGACAAACAACAATCCGCCGATGCTTAAAAGCTTTTTGTTCCCGTTGCAATGTATAAGCTACATCCGCAAGTTTGAAGTCACGATGCTGCTTCAAGTAATCTACGAGGTTTACAGTCGCAGTCTTAAGTTCTGAGTCAGTCTTAGCAGAAAGTAATAATAGCTGCCAAGGACGAGAAAGGCTAGTAAAGACCATTGTCACAAACTCCAAAATTCCAGCGTTGCATAATAAAAATATAAATTAGGGCGTTTAGCTCCGCTAATAGCCTTCCGCGTAATCTCATGAAAGTGCATTGGTGGCCATCAACTCATATTTGCAATAATGGCAAACAACCTCGTAAGCAAAACTACATTTGAGTCAACTGCCAACGTCAATTTATAGAATCTTAATCTTAACTACGACTCCGTGGCGTTTGAGGGCGCGTAGTAACCCAGGCTTGAGGTAATCACGTAATTAATATTGTGATTGAGCAAGACCAAAATTTCACTTAATATTAGCGATAATTATTTTTGGCGTTGCATAATATCTACTATTGCGAAACAGATGGCTTACGACAAGCAAAGCCCGATCGCACTGGCAAACCATCAAAATCTCTCTTATCATATTTATTAATTTCTATAAATCCCACATTAGCTAAAGCAGATTTAATGTCTGATTCAAAATAATCTTTTACTAACATAGAAATATCTGAACGCTGCCAAACTCCATCTATCAATTCAAAGCCGTTGAATTTAACTTCCCTGATCCTTTCTTCTTCATTGTAGTTATAGACTCTTTCAGAATATACTCATGTATCAGTTACATGAATTTTAGGCAGCCTTTCAAAATCCGGCTTATTCCCATCTAATCTTTTCTGCCATACTTCATCCACAAGTGGGGTGATAAACCCAAAAATACCATTATCATGCATCGCTGCATATACTTTTCGGAAGACAGTTGTCAATTCTTCAAAATTCAGGATATGGCAAAAGACATCACATGAAATAACTGCATCATAAATTGGTTGTAACTCTAATTCGCGTATATCACCAAGTATAAATTTACTTTCAGGTACGTTTAATCGAGCGATACGCAATAATTCCTCAGAAATATCAATACCGGTCGTTTGATAACCTTTCATCTTAAGTGTTTTGACTGTACGTCCGTTAGCACAACCAATGTCTAAAATATGTGCTTCTTTAGGCAGGTATGGTAGTAATAATTTCTCTAAAGCTATTGTTTCCATTTCTCTTTTGCTAGCAAAAGAGGTATATAGTGAAGCAATGGGATTATAATTTGCAACATTATCGAAAGACATAAACTATTTTTCCTTTCCTATTTTTAAGATAAAACAAAAACGGGCGTTGCTGAATCATGGGATGATTTCACCAAAATTTCAGCTATTTTTCAATGGTTTCAAACGATTCAGAGCTTTTTTGTGTTTTTGCACGCGATCGCGCATTGGTTCAAAAACAGATTTTTCTTTTGTTGTTTGACTTAAATATTCCGCTAATGAGTAAATAGTAGGATTTTGAAACATCGTTACTACTGATATATCTCGCTGCAAAATTGCACGCAGTTTATTATTTACTTGAACCATCAGGAACGAATTCCCACCTAAATCAAAAAAGTTATCATTAATACCTACTTTATCTAGACACAGTACTTCTTGCCAAAGCTTGCCAATCTGCTGTTCCATTTCAGACTGGGGTGGCTTAAAAGTTGCTGTTAGCTCTGGACGCTGATTATCAGGTGCTGGTAAAGCACGACGATCTATTTTGCCATTAGGTGTCAAAGGCAATTTATCTAATATGACAAAGGCTGAAGGAAGCATATATTCGGGTAGCTTTTGTTTGAGAAAGCCTCGTAATTCATTTACAGAAGGCTTAGTATTCTCACGAGCAACTAGATATGCAACTAAGCGACAGTCGTTTGGTATATCTTCCCTAGCTAATACTACCGTTTCTCGTACTTGGGGATGTTTCTTTAATAAAGCTTCAATTTCTCCTAGTTCAATACGGAAACCGCGAATTTTCACTTGATGGTCAATTCTACCCAAAAATTCAATCTTGCCATCTGCTAGGTAACGCACTAAGTCTCCGGTTTTATAAAGACGTGTTCCTTGAGCAAAAGGATTGGGAATAAACTTTTCTGCTGTTAACTCAGCCCTATTCCAATAGCCTCGTGCCAGTCCAAAACCGCCAATATGCAATTCACCTGGAACTCC
>CAKZYM010000128.1 GCA_937884685.1 uncultured Calothrix sp. | reverse complement strand
GGAGTAGAGAATAGGGAATAGGGAACAGGGAGTAGGGAGTAGGGAATTTCTCGTTCCCTGGTTCTACCTGGGAATGGAGTTTTCGAGGCTCTGCCTCGCGTTAGAATAGAGGCAGAGCCTCAAGGTGTGGGTTCCCAGTCGGAGACTAGGAACCAGTTGTTAAAACCTGTCCGTGAGAACATAATCTAAAATCCGTCGAGGATGCGTTTTGGGGGAAGAAAATTTACACCCCAAACTTTCCGCAAAATCTAAAATCCAAAATCTAAAATCTAAAATTTTGTGGGATTAGGAATAATTACTTATACATATATGAATAATTTGTCAAGATGTAGCCAATTTATCTTGATAATTCCCAAAGCCTTTACTCAGTGCTGATGCTAAGAGGGTAATTTTCTGTCAACATAATAAATATATAGAATTTTTTTATAAATTCCTCATCAGGAGGAATTACTTTGTTCAATCCATGAATCAAATCACTGTAGAAGAACTTGCAAAACGTTTGTTTTCTCCCGACTCTTCAGTTCAGCTTGTAGACGTGCGCGAACCAGAAGAAGTCAGGACGGCAAAAATTGAAGGTTTCATGAATTTTCCTTTGAGTCAATTTGCTGAATGGGGAAATGATATTCAAACTCGTTTAGAACCTCATAAGGAAACTTTAGTTTTATGTCATCACGGTGTTCGTTCCGCTCAAATGTGTCAGTGGTTAACATCTCAAGGTTTTACCAACGTGAAAAACATTACCGGAGGTATTGATGCATATTCAATTTTGGTTGACTCTTCAGTTCCACAGTATTAATACTCAAAGGTCAATGGTTTGAGGTTAAAAGTTGAAGGTACAAATACTCAGAAAACTTCAGGTTCTGATTTTATGAGTAATAGGTAATTCGTAGCTATACATACCCTATTACATAAAAAAATCTGAGAAAATACGTAATAGAAAGAATTAATAATGTATTCAAATAACATACTTTTTTGTATGAAATAGTACTCTCACTCAGGACAAAACTATTTGTAAATGTAAAGGTATTGCAGTACACCATAATGATTTTGCTTTTTCTAATCAATCATTATGAATACCGAGTAATAAGATTTAAAAATTTGTTTTTTTAAGAATTGATAAAAACTGTGTTTAGACAGCCATCACCTATGCAAGTCCAGTTAACCAATCGACAGCAACATATACTTTGGGCAACAGTAAGTCACTATATAGCAACAGCAGAACCAGTCGGTTCTAAAGCTTTGGTAGAAGAATTCAACTTAGGCGTGAGTTCCGCAACAATTCGTAATGTGATGGGAGCTTTAGAAAAATCTGGACTGCTCTATCAACCTCATACCTCATCAGGAAGAGTACCTTCCGACTCTGGTTATCGAATTTATGTAGACCAGTTGATACCACACAATCAAAGTCTAGAAAAAGAGGTAGAAGCCGCATTACAAGGACGCTTGAAATGGGAAGACTGGAGTTTAGAAGCGTTATTACAAGGGGCTACGCAAATTTTAGCAAGTTTGAGTGGCTGTGTAAGTTTAATCACAATGCCGCAGAATAATGCATCAGTATTGCGACATTTACAGTTAGTGCAAATTGAAACAGGACAAATAATGTTGATTGTAGTAACTGATGGTTACGAAACTCATTCAACATTGATGGATTTACCCTCAGCATCAGAAGATAATCAACCAGACGTAGAATTAATAGACAGAGAATTACAAATTGTTTCTAACTTTTTGAACAGTCAATTACGCGGTAAAAGTTTAATGGAATTAGCCGCACTTGACTGGAGTCAGTTAGACCAAGAATTCCAGCGCTACGGTGAGTATTTAAAAACATCATTAGTGGAATTGACCCGTCGTAGCTTTTCCCCAACAAACACTCAAATTATGGTACGTGGTGTTTCCGAAGTTTTGCGACAACCAGAATTTTCACAAATACAGCAAGTACAAACCATAATTCAGCTACTGGAAGAAGAACAAGAGCAATTATGGCATTTGATATTTGACGAAACAGAATTAGAACAAATAAATAAACCACAAGTTACAGTCCGTATTGGTTCGGAAAATACCCTGGAAACCATCCGTACCTGCACCTTGATTTCATCCACATATCATAGAGATTCGATACCAGTAGGAAGCGTAGGGGTTTTAGGCCCCACAAGACTCAATTACGAAAATGCGATCGCACTAGTTTCCGCTGCTTCCGAATACCTCTCCGAAGCAATCAGCAATCAACAGTAACAGTGAACAGTGAGCAGTTATCAGTGAACAGTGAACAGTGAGCAGTTATTAATAAATTTCCAACTCCTAACTCCTAACTCCTAACTCCTAACTTATTCCCCCATCTGCTTATCAATTAGGTATTATCAATTAGGTGCTATGGATACCCTTGAGAATGAGGAAAATATTATTTTGGTCGCTTTGGGTTGGATTTGCTGGTTATGCTTTTGTTTTTGCTCCTCCGAATCAACCCGATACTTTTGAATTAATTAAAAATCTTTCAACCGGACAATGGGAAGGAATTAATCCTTTGATAGTTTCGCTATTCAATTTAATGGGTATATTTCCTTTCATCTACAGTTGTATGGTGTTTATTGATGGTAAAGGACAAAAAATACCGGCTTGGATATTTGCAACTTTTTCTTTCGGATTTGGTGCTTTTGCTCTACTACCATATTTAGCTTTACGGGAACCGAACCCCGATTTTATTGGTCAAAAGAATGCTTTTATTAAGTTATTAGATTCTCGGATTACAGGTATTTTATTGAGTGTCGGAGCAATTGTTTTAGTTTCCTATGGTTTACAGGGGGGAAATTGGGGTGATTTTATTCAACAGTGGAAAACTGACCGTTTTATCCATGTAATGAGTTTAGACTTCTGTATGCTTTGCTTAATTTTTCCCGCACTTTTAGGGGATGATATGGCAAAAAGAGATATGAAAAATCCGATTCTATATTGGTTAGTAACTTTAATACCGTTATTTGGTCCTTTGGCTTATTTATCTGTGAGAAAACCATTACCAGATGATAGTCTCGATGAAGTAGTTAATCAGCAAAAAGCAGCAGTTAATTAGATAAGAGATAAGAGGTTGAAGGTAAGAGGTAAGAGGTAAGAGATAAGAGGTAAGAGGTAAGAGGTAAGAGGTAAGAGGTAAGAGGTAAGAGGTAAAAGTTTAAATACTAAAAGTCAAAGGTCGTAATTAAATAACTTTTAACTCATAATCCAAAATCCAAAATCTAAAATCCAAAATCAAATAACTTCTAACTCTTCTAACGGTATAGCATTGTGAAAGCAACTATAGTCAACGCTGCGCTTACCATTTCGGGTTTTCGATAAGATATCAACAAATTTGTGATTCCAAAGAATTTCTGTAGGAATATAAGAGTGATGAGCGTGAATATTATCAGAAACGGTTTGGTCAATTCCGGTAATAGTGATTAATATTTCCATCTCTTTTTCCTGCATTTCCTCTAAAGTAATACCGTGAAGAGGACTGCTTTCATTTATAGGATGCATAACCGTCCAGGTTAAAGCGAAAAGCGATGATTGATTGCGAAATAATGGTAGTTTGTAAAACCTACGCATCGCTTCTCCTTCTTCTGTTATTTCGCTGATTATTACACTGACATTCACCTGAGCTTCTAAAATCCAACTTTGACGCTCATTAGCGACTCGAAACATGAAAGTTGGTATACCGTTATAAGGAGAAACAACTGCTAAACGACTAAACATAACTCTCGCATTCGGTAGAGAAAAGCGAGCAAATACCAATCCACTTCCTACCGATACTCCTACAAGTCCTAATAAAGCTTCAATCGCAACTAAAGTATTAGCAAAAAGCGTTTTAGGATACATAGCACCATAGCCGATAGTAGCCATAGTTTGAACGCTAAAGAAAAATGCATCGAAGAAATTACCTTCCTGCATATTTTCTATTCCATTCCCTGCTGCTACATATAAAAAAGCAAAGATAATATTAGTAACTATATAGCCAGCACCAACCACCGCAAACAACTTTACCCATGAAAGAGTTAGCAATACATGATATAAATCGTCCCAATCAAACTTAGAGACTCCCTTACGAACAATATTGAAGTTTCCATCAGGATTAACTAAACGACGTACTGATTTTTTGTTTAGATAAGTTTCATTCATTGATGGTTAAATCAAAAATATTCAAAAATTACGCTCCTCTACATTATCTAACGTAAAGGAGCATAATTTGAATGTAGGGAATAGAGAATGAGGGAGAGAGTGAGAGAGGGAGAGAGGGAGGGAAATTAATAATTTATAACTCATTACTCCTAACTCCTAATTCCTAACTCCTAACTGTTCAAACCATCTATCATTTCTGCTAATTCTTGGGTATGATGACCTTCTTCCTCAATCATGTTGCTGATAAACTCTTCTATATCGCTGTTGCTACCTTTCAAGGAATCTAGGAGTTTTTCGTAAAGTCCTAAAGCCTGTTTTTCATGTGCTAAACTTGCGCTTAATATATCTTTTACCGAATAGCTTTCAAGTTCAGCAATTGGTGTAATACGCGGTTGAGGATTTCCATTAATGCTGACTAAAACTTCTCCAACTTTTTGAGAATGAAATAATGATTCTTCTGCTTGCTCTCTAAGAAAACTAACTATTTCATTTTTCTCGCTATTGTTTACCATCAAAGAATAAGTTGTATAGCGAACGACTCCTGCTAATTCAAACTCTAAAATTTGTTGCAGGTAATTGATAGCTTGGTCTTGGTCAAATTGCATCATGTTGCTCATGGTTCTACTATACAGGAAGGAAATACGATTAATTTTTTGTTAGGACATATAAATAAATGCAAGCAGCCAAAATTTGCAACAGTCCTAATTAAAGAAATGTCACAACAAAATTGAAAATATTTGAGTATTCAGCTAAATAAACACCTGTAAAGATAGCTAAGTTAAAATCCCAAACATTTTTATTTATGTAATGATTGCCTGAGTGAATCCTAATACTATTCCGACATGACAATAACTTATAACTTATAGATATATATACATAAAACTATAAAACTATTAGCTATTGATTATTTATACTGCAACTACGCGGAATATACATCGAAGAAGTAATGACATTAATAGGGAAACATGCCGTCTTTAGAACTGAATGAAGTTGTCAACTTCTTCTTTGTTACTTTTTATAAGTATACTTGTTTCTAAATGCAAAAAAAGTATGATTATTGCGAATCAAGCCGCATATAAATTTACTAAAATTCTCTCGCTAAAAGTTTAAGAAAAAGTTTTGGAATTATTAATTTTGGTTCTTTCAAGATTTTTGTGCTATCCCTGTCTTGTTAGAAAATTACTTATTGAATAAGAAGGGGAAGAGTGGAAAAGATAATCGTGTTCGAGCGAGCAAAATTATTGGTCTTGCTGAAGAATCTGACCTCATGGTCATATTATATTTGTACACCTAGTACTCCACCACATTAATTTTGCGGGGTCTTCAGGGTTTATAAAAAAAACCGCAGAGGACGCAGAGGACGCAGAGGAAAGAGGTTTTAGAGGATTGTCGGATTTTCAATCAAATTGATTTTTACCCCTCATAACTTATGTGGTGGGGTACTAGCAGTAAAAGACATAAAAACCGTGTAGAGAGGTAACACTGTTACGTCTCCGACAATGTGAAATCATGATTTTATACTGTAAAATACCTATTTTTGATTAGCTGGAATATTCTTTTTGTTAGCTGGTAAAGTACCCAAAATACTATTTAAATACAAACCACCCACAGAAAATAAAAACGATATGTATGCAACCGCTTGAACCAAATATAATTTGTCTCTATAGCCAAATAATACTTTGAGAATGACTCCTGGAAACTTTTTGTCTGGAAGTACATTAGATGCATTCCATACCATAGGACCTAATACACAAGAATGGATTTCTGCGAGACTTTGATTATAAAAACAAATATTTTCCCAAGTACTATTAGTTAAGGCTAAAGCTGCAAAACCTTGGTCTAATTTTCGTAATCCTCCTACAACTAATCCCGCAACGATTAGAACTAAGAAAATACCCATTACCTGGAAAAACTGACGGATATTGATTTTGACACCGAATTTAAATATCAGCGTACCAATTAATGTCGCAGTTGTGATTCCAGCGATTGCACCAATTGTAGGAACGACACCCTCCTGTAAATTAGAAGCGATAAATAAAACAGTT
Organism: uncultured Calothrix sp.; assembly: GCA_937884685.1. GTDB lineage: Bacteria > Cyanobacteriota > Cyanobacteriia > Cyanobacteriales > Nostocaceae > Rivularia. Next base: position 509 of record CAKZYM010000128.1, on the reverse strand, counting down.
TCAAAACCTTCACGAACGACAGCAATTAAAACTAAAGTAAAAACTCCCCAACCTGCGTTGCTATCTGCTTTCAACGCATTTTGTACCGCTCCTTCAACTTCAGCTTTCATAAACTTGGCTTGCTTTGTCATCCAGATGAGCATCCAACTGAGCATGACTATCGCAATAACGCTGAATACTGCTTCCATCAAAGGTTTTACTATAGGAGCGTATTCCGGATTAATTACCCCCACAGCTTGAACTATCGAAGCGAAAAATAATCCAATAAGTCCACTTACAAGAACTCCAACACCAACACCAGCATATACCCAAGGGTTGAGTCGAGATTGATTAGCTTTTCCAAGCATTGCCAATACTATACCAACGACAAGAGCCGCTTCAACTCCCTCTCGGAGAGTAATTAAAAAGGTTGGTAGCGCTGCACTAAAGTCCATTTTGTTAGTTGTTAGTAGTTAGGAGTTAAGAGTTAGGAGTTAGGAGTTAGGAGTTAAGAGTTAAGAGTTAGGAGT
>CAKZYM010000127.1 GCA_937884685.1 uncultured Calothrix sp. | reverse complement strand
CGACGATAGTTGGAGGGTTGCCTCCTGTGAAAATAGCTCGGTGCCAGGTTTTTAAATTTATAAAGTCTCCTTCTCTATATGTGAAGGGGACTTTATTTTTGCAATATTGTTTGTTAATTTTGTATTTTTCAACATACAATCAAAGTAAAATAAGAGTCTACAGAAGTTTTTAAGGAACAAAAATTTTGAATCTTTTAAACTAGATTGTCTGTTAACCACTTAAGTTTGACAAACAATTACTACTTCACAAATGGTAAATCAGATCAATGATATTGCTTCGCAAGCTAGTCAAGGCAGTATTGCGGCAATTATTCAAGTTTTGAATGAAAAGTTAGCTAATTCTGGTGTAAGAACTAGAGCAGTATTTGATAGTGGAGTTTTACAACTTCTATGTGAAGCTCGGACGAAAGAAAGTCTTGATAAATCGTCTTTGGTACAGAAAATTAAACAGATATTAGAATCCATTGCACCTCGTAACGTACATAGGGTGAATATCAACAGTCGTATTGTTCGAGAACAACAATTATTATGGCTGGAAGAAATCAATCGCGATCCTGAAAATCAGTTACTGTGGTCAGAACAAATCACTTTAAAAAAACCAAATGTTTTAAAGCGAATAATTAGGGATTTTCAAGAGAACAAGAAAGAATCACAAAAAATACAATTACCTCAACCTCAATCTTCTCGACATTTAATAGTTAGTAATAAGAGTAAGCCAAAAAAATCATTCTTAGGAGGGATGATGAATGTGTTTGGCTTATGCTTCTTAATATTATCAGCAGGTTGGTTAACCTATTATTTTTTAGGTAATCGGATTAAAAATTCAATAGAGACAGCTACTTTAAGATACGAAGCACCGAATGAATCTAAGATAAAATCTTCAAAGCCTATAGGTACTAATAAAAACCAATTAAAGACTCCTGTTGTCGATTCCTCTGAAGCAGCTTCTAAAAACCTAGAGGACGACATATTTTATACTGCGATACGAATTGCTAACCAAGCAGTAGAAGATAGGAAAACAGCTAATACTTCTGATAAATGGTTAGATGTGGCTGAAAAATGGCAATATGCGTCCGATTTGATGGCTGAAGTTCCATCTAGTCATAGTCGCTTTAAAGAAGCACAGTCAAGGATTCAACTTTATAAAGAATATAGTGATTTAGCTAAGGAAAAAGCGAGTAAAGAGTAGTTTGAGTTCTAGATTATATGTAGTTATGCGGCATGTTTTGTTAATTGAAGAACAAATTTCGTCATGAACAGCAAAGATTTTGTTGATTTAAGACGCAGCTATTTCCAAATACCCCAACCTTTAAATCAACAGATATTTGATTTAACTTTAAATTTACAAAGCCATGCTTTTTTAAGGAACGCTGCTTGCCAAAATATTTATCTTTATCTGACAAATTACGTTAAAGCATTTTCTGAGTATTGGTTTAAGAAAAGCTTGAGTAACTTGACGATACTTGACTGGGGATGTGGAAAAGGGCAAATTTCTTATCTGATGCGAGAAATGGGTGCTGAAATTACGGCTTGTGATGTGCATGGTGGAGATGATTCTAGCTTTGCTCAAAATACGCCTATTATTGAAAAATCATCTATAAATGTATTTCCTTTAGAGCATCCTTATATACTCCCCTTCAATGATGCGAGCTTCGATATAGTTTTAAGTTTTGGAGTACTCGAACACGTCCCTAATGACTTTGAATCGCTTCAGGAAATTCATCGAATATTAAAACCGTTGGGGCTAATGTTTTGTTTCTTTCTTCCTTACCATCTTTCATGGACACAGCGTTTAGCGCATCTTCGGGGAGACTTTTATCATGACCGATTGTATAGTAAGAAAATGGTTAAAAAGCTTCTCAATCAAAGCAAACTTGAACTTATAGATATTTGGCATCGGCAACTTTTGCCTAAAAATAGTATTGCTTATTCAAATTATCGTACTTTTGAATTCATTGACCAATGGATAACTGAATACACACCTTTAAAATATGCTGCTACTAATATTGAGTTCGTTGCTTATAAAAGTTAGGTAACCTGAGTTCGGGATAAGGAAAGGGACAGATAGTAAGCTGAAAATAACACGCTTTCAGCAACCTGCCCTATGTTTAGTTTAGAAGATTTATTCTGTCACGTAGACGATTTCTGCAAGGCAAATGATAGCCTAATGGCATAAAAAACTATTAAATCATGGGGGAATCAAACGTATTCGTGCCAAAAGTCTATCTTTGAGCGAAATTATGACTATTCTTATCGCCTTTCATCAAAATCACTATCGCAATTTCAAACACTTTTATTTGAACCAAGTCAAAAAAGAATGGTGTAGCGCTTTCCCTGGGCTTCCAAGTTATCAGCGATTTATTGAATGGATACCGTCAACAACGATTCCTTTATGCGTTTATCTTAAACACTGTTTTCGACAATGCACGGGTATCGGTTTTATCGATGCAACTTCTTTAAAGGTCTGTCATAATCGTCGTATTAGCAATCATAAGGTATTTGATGGCTTAGCCGCTCGCAGTAAAACTTCTGTTGATTGGTTTTTTGGTTTCAAGCTTCATATAGTGGTCAATGAGCGCGGTCAACTGTTAAATGCTATTCTCACTCCTGGTAATATTGATGACCGTAAACCAGTACCAGATTTACTCAATGGTCTTTTCGGAAAAATATTCGCTGACAGGGGTTATGTCTCCCAAAAATTGGCTTCCCGACTTTTGGAAGAGTTTGGAATTCAATTTTTTGCGAAGCCCCGTCGCAATATAAAAAATAAACTAATGTGTCTTCATGACAAGCTTTTATCTCGTAAACGGTCAATTATTGAGACGATTAATGACCAACTTAAAAATATATCCCAAATTGAGCATTCTTGGCATCGAAGTCCTGCTAATTTTTGTGTGAATGTTTTGTGCGGGTTAATCGCTTATTGTCATCAACCTAAAAAACCACATCTCCATTTAGACTGGCTTTTACCTCAATCTGCTTAACCCGAACTCAGGTTTTATTAGTCTTGCACAATAGAAAGAAATCCTAAAAGCATTCTTTGAAAGTGGTGAGATATATGGTTAAACATACCCCAGAAGAATCACGCTTGGCGATCGCACTTTCCTACAACATCGAAAAGCCGCACTAAATAGACCTGAAGTAACTGCTGTAGCTTGATTCGAGCAAAAATTATCCTGCC
>CAKZYM010000126.1 GCA_937884685.1 uncultured Calothrix sp. | reverse complement strand
AAATTGTCCAAACCGGTACTCAAATAGAACTTTTACAAAAACCCGGACTTTACAGGGATTTATGGAGCCAGCATCAAGTTGAAGAGTTACTCCATTGAACAGTTAACAGTTATCAGTTATCAGTGAGCAGTGAACAGTGAACAGTGAGCAATTATCACTAAGCATTAAATAAATTAGGGAGCGAGACGCTCCCACTTCCAATCCCAATCAATTTCTAGATTTTCACTTTATTGATAATTTGAGACTTTAGTACATTTAACCCAATTTATTTACCGTCGTTAACTGTTCACTGATAACTGATAACTGATAACTGATTTAAAAAGCTCCTACACGGGCAAAAATGACATAAATTGTTTTGAAGATTAACGATAAATCGTAAAATTCATGCCATTTTTTTTGATATTGTAAGTCTAGCTCGAATACTTGCTCGAAATCTTTGATGTGAGAACGTCCGTTTACTTGCCATTCTCCTGTCAAACCTGGTTTAACGTGCAAACGTTTCCAGTGATGCTCTGAATACTGACTTACTTCGTCTTCAGTTGGAGGACGAGTTCCGACTAAACTCATTTCACCTACAAAAACGTTCCAAAATTGAGGAAGTTCGTCTAAACTTGTACTTCTTAAGAAACGTCCTAATCTTGTAACTCGAAAATCATTTTTACTTTTAAAAAAATGTCCGCTAGCTTCATTTTTTACTTGCGATTTTAGTTGTTCCGCATCCGAAACCATGGAACGAAACTTACGAATCCGAAATTTGTTTCCGTAAAGACCATATCTTTCTTGTGCAAAAAAAATCGGACCTGGACTATCTATCTTGATTGCGATCGCGATTGGCAAAAATACAATAATTAGAATTACGAAACCTACCATACTCCCCAGAATATCCAGAAAACGCTTGAATCTAGAAGTTACTGAGGGGTGAGATCCCATTTGTCTCACCCAAGTATTTGAACTTGCACCTTTAACGATACTTATCATCTGTAATTGGAACGCAGCTAAGCTAAGTTTTCAGGGGGAAACGTATTCCTACGTGACAATACTCTGAATATAGACTTAGCTTTATAAATATAATTGCCTGTAACCGTATATTCACTGAATCTTCACGGTTTTGATAAGAATCATCCCTTGTTTATAAAATTCTGATAAAAGAATATTGAATATATCTAAAGATAGATGAATATTCTTATGAGTGGCGAGTTAATAACCCGAGATGCTAAAATCTGCTACCTAATCAATGCGTAAGTCTCATACTCATTCGATTTATAAAACCTATCTTGCGTAGCAAGTAGAACCTATCTATTTAATCTTGATTTGACGAAGACTTTGGTTGTATGGTAGGGCTTATAAACTACAGAGAAATAATATCAATGATTTCAAAATATAGCTTACGGGTAAGGGGTGATACAAATCCTGCAATATTTCTAGTCAAGTAATTTAGATGAATAATCGAATACATTGATATTGATTTGCATAAAGTTAATTATTTCTTGTCAACTTCCTTAATGTGCATTTCATTCAATGTTTTGGGAAAAATGATAAATAGCATTCCTTTCAAGCTAGTGCTTATAAAAGTACTACATCCTATTTTCATTGTGGTTAGGGATGAAAAGCAGTTCCACAGTGGTGCTATCTCAAAATTAAGGTGCTAAAAAATGGTTGTAACTGGAACAGATAAAGTAAAAGTAGGACGTTTAGAGTCAATAGTAGAGCAAATAGGCGAAGCTGTACTGGCTACTACTGAGACAATAGAACGTCTTTCCGATAGAGTAGATAATCTCAGCGTACAAGTAGAAGAGCAGGGAAAGCAGGTACAGCAGCAAGGTTATCAGATATTGGCTTTGTGTGATGCGGTACAAACTCTTGCAGAAGGTCAAGACGATTCCCTGCAAAGACTTACTCAATTAACTCAAACTTTGAACCGTTTGATGATAGTCCTGGAAGCAGAAGATGAGGAATAATCAATTTTCAATTAACAAATATCAATAAACAATTAGGTCATTTTGCTTTGTTTAAAACCTGTTCGCTTTGTCAGAATTAGGTTTAGAGGAACGCTATATCGCTATATCACTAAATATGAATAGCACTATACTTTTTAATTAACAAATTAATAATTCAAAGCTAAGTAGTGATAATTGTTAATTGATAATTGAGTTACAGCAATTTTGCCTGAGAAACATACATCTACATCGCTACCGGAGGTTCTCTCTCGACTGCTATATTCGCCTACATAATAAAATTTATCCCCTTCGGTACGATAATTTACTGGAAGAGGTTTGTTACAAGGACGACAAAAAACTACTTCAGGTTCCCCAGCTTCTGGTGGAAGATGTGGTAAATTAACGTTCCAAAAATCTCCTGGTGGTAAAGGACGATTAAATAAATCAGTTAGAAGTTTAGCCGTCCATTTTGTTGAGTTATCCCAATTGTATTCAAGACCTTTGTTTTTGTATTGAGAAATCGCTATTCCTTGAATACCATGCATCGCAGCTTCTCTAACAGCAGCTACGGTACCGGAAATATAAGAATCAACTCCCATATTCCCTCCAGCGTTAATTCCTGAAAGTACCCATTTAACTTCGGGACAAATGTGGGAAATTGAAAGACGAACGCAATCAGCAGGGGTACCTGCGATAGCGTATGCAGTATCCGAACGACGCTGTAAACTTAAAGGAGTTGCGGTAGTGACTTGATGTCCGCAACCAGATAAGTGTCCTTGAGGAGCAGCGATGATAATTTGAGACGAAATTGCTGATTGTTCGACAGCTTTGAACAAAGCTTGAATACCTGGAGCATCAATACCGTCATCGTTGGTTAAAATCAAACTCATAGATTTTTCTAGCTAGATATTTTCTTATTATTTGGGAGAATAAAAAAGCTATTCCGACTTTCAAGCATATCTGAAAATAGCCAAACATATTCACCTGAAAGGTGTGGATCATCAATTAATTATTAAATTAGGGAATATAAAAATCAAAAATAACGAGGGGAAATCTAAATTCCTCTCGTCATTTAATTAATTGATATTTTGTAAATTTTGCGTAGGTTCGACAAAATCCCTTGTTATTTTATTTAGGACTAAAGTCCCAACTAAGTAGGTCGGTGTTGAAAATCTTAGTTAAGACCAAAGAGTAGCAAGTAGCAAGTAGCAAGTAGCAATAAGACTTTAAGGGTGATTTATATT
>CAKZYM010000125.1 GCA_937884685.1 uncultured Calothrix sp. | reverse complement strand
TGAGCAGGCTTTTGTCTGCTCCCTAATATTTTTTAACTACTCTTATATATAGTTGATGAAGCATCATTTTTTTCTGCTTGAAAGTGATGTTATTTTGCGTTGATTTTATATTATTTCTAACAATCTTTTAATCTACTACCTCAGCCCGGTTCTATCAAAGAAGCCGGGTTTAAAATTGAAATCATAAATATTTTTTATAAACAAGTAATACAAATTAAATTTATAAATTATCTAAAAAATAAAAAATTAATAAACAATACTTGAAAATAAGCAAAAAATAGTTTAAAGCATGTAATCTACTCTTTTAACCTTTAATCTTTATCATTTGACCTAAAATTATGTGCTTGTAAATAATTTTGTAGCTGGAGAATATTTTGCATAAAAGTTGTCAAGAATAACCCAAAATAAAATAGAGACAAATAAATTGTTTTTCTAAGCAATTCAAAATTTAACTGCGCTCTTTTTTATTTTTATGGTTTTAAGGCTGCTCAAAAAAATACAAAGAATTACCGTTTCTATTGTTCATCGAATCAGTAAATTAACTATTGCGAGGGTAAATAAATTATCTCGTCGAAGCAAAAAACTTACTGCTATAACCTCTCTGGTAATGGTAATAATATTTGCTGGAAACTCTGTTTCAGCACAGTTAGCTCCCTTCGGTCCCCTGAGTTCAGTAAGCGTTCCCAGACCGGATAATATTAACAATTTCATTAAAGATAAAACTGCTGCAATTGCTCTAGGTAAAACTCTGTTTTGGGATATGCAGGTGGGTAGCGATGGTATCCAATCCTGTGCTAGCTGTCACTTTAATGCAGGTGCTGATAGTCGGTCTAAAAATCAAATTACTCCGGGTTCTAATAATAGTTTCGATATCGCAGGGGGAGCGAATTATCAATTGCTACCGGGAGATTTTCCATTTCATCAATTAGAGAATGTTGATGACCGTTCGTCTACTGTTTTGAGAAGTGTGGATGATGTTACGAGTTCTCAAGGTGTATTTAGGAAAAAGTTTGTTGATGTCGAACCCGGTAGTGCTGAAGATATAACCACACCTCTGAACGATACAACTTTTAATGTTAACGGTGTGAACGTCCGGAGGGTAACAAGACGAAATACTCCTACCGTGATTAATGCGGTATTTAATTTCCGTAATTTGTGGGATGGAAAAGCGCAAAATATTTTTAATGGGGTGAATGCTTTAGGTAGAAGAGACAAAAGAGCTTTTGTTTTGAAAGCTCCCAATAAAAGACAACTTAAAGATGTCAGGGTCAGACTTAAAAATTCTTCTCTAGCTTCCCAAGCTGTGGGTCCACCGTTAAATTCTTTTGAAATTGGTGCAGAAAATGATGAGGTTATCGCACCATTTTCAGTGAATCTTGATGAATCTGAAGAGAATATTGAAGTACTGACTGAAGAAGGAGCGCTGATTGAAAAAGGTTCTGCTATTGAAGGGGTATCTGCTGAAGAAAGTCTGGAATTAACCAAGCAAGATAAGCCAGAAAAAGTCAAGATTCAACCGATAGAACAACCAAAGCGGAGAAGACGTTTTAAGCGATTCGGTAGAAAGCTCGGTAAAAAATTACTTGCTGTGCCTCCTTTGAATAAACAGGTTGTGGCTAGCGATGATAGCGTTTTGGGTGCTTTGAGTAAATCTCCCACGGGTTTGAATAAGTCTTACGAACAGATGGTAAAAGATGCTTTTCGACGTAAGTGGTGGGATTCTAATCTAGCTATCAGAATTAATCCCAAAAATGGTAGACGCAGGTTTATTCGTAAACCTAAAAATAGACCTTTGAAAACCAACGAATATACTTTGATGGAGTATAACTTCGCGTTGTTTTTCGGGTTAGCAATTCAGGAATACGAATCGACCTTGATTTCTGACCAAACACCATTCGATGAATTTTTGGCTGGTAATACAAGTGCTATGACCGCAGAACAAATCCAGGGATTCCAATTATTCCAGCGAAATGGATGCGTTAACTGTCATATTGGCTCGGAATTAACTGCTGCTTCGGTTAGCAATGTTAACAGTAAGGGACGTATCGAACGAGATATATTTCCTCCTCAACCAGCAATCGATACTGGATTTTTTGCGATTGGTGTCAGACCATCCGGAGAAGACCCTGGTGTTGCTGGTAAAGATGAGTTTGATAATTCATTTTCCGAAGCAACTCTTGCTTTAGAGGGTAAATTTAAGAATTTATTAGGTGAAGAACCACCTTTTGTTCCCAATTCGACTCAGGATATAGTTGCAACCAGTGCATTTAAAACACCAGGTCTTCGTAATGTAGACTTAACCGCTCCATATTTCCACAATGGTGGACAATCGACTTTAGAGCAGGTAGTTGATTTTTATAAGCGGGGTGGAAACTTTGGTGGACTCCGGGAATTGAATTTAACTCAAGATGATAAAGACAAAATAGTTGCTTTTCTAAAAAGTCTTACCGATGAAAGAGTTCGCAATCAACAAGCACCTTTCGACCATCCACAGATATTTATTCCCAACGGACATCCCAACGATGAAAATTCTGTAGTTGTGGATTCCGGAGCATCTTCTAATGGTGTTCAACAAGCTGAAGATAATTTATTAGAAATACCTGCTGTCGGAAGAAATGGTGGTACTCCTTTAGCGAAGTTTTTGGAATAATTAAGTAAAAATTTTTCCGTTGACATCGGAATTACTTAAACTTCCTCTCTTCTTCTTTCTCAGCGCTCTTAGCGTTCTCTGCGGTTGTTTTATTATTCTAATTTAACCGGATTTGATATCAAAGAGAATAGGAAGTAGGAAGTCAAAGAAATGTAGTAAACATGGAACTTATGTAGAGACGTAGCAATGCTACGTCTCTTTCAATGTGAAATCGCATTTTCATAAATGATAGATAGAATATTATTTATAAAAAACCGCAGAGAACGCAGAGAGCGCAGAGGAAAGAGGTAAAGAGAGAGGTGATTATATAGCTGTTCGCTGTTCCCTATTCTCTGTTCCCTATATAGCAGAATAGTATCTTTCAAGACGATGCATAAGCTGCTGTATGGATATCCAAACATTTAATTCTACTAGTTCGGCTGGAGATAAAATTGGAGATATTTCGCTTAAAATAGTTTCGTTTACATCAGCAGGGCTGTTAGAAATTGCTCTGGTAAAGATAAAATTTGCTGCCGATTTATGAGAACAATTTAAAGCTGTAATTATATTATCAAGCTGTTTTTTCGATTCATATTTATCATTAGGAACAGATAAATTAGCAATATTTTTTATAGTTTCAATATTTGTTTCTGAAAGTTCTGGATTAAACAGTTTTGCTAAAGTAATAGACTCTTGAATTAAGTAATTATTTTCAACCGTTGCTGCAAATATTAAACCGCATAATGCTTTTGTAGCAAGACCAATTTCACTGGTATCGGGGTCAAGATTATCGCGTAAAACAGTTGTTAATGCTCTAATTACTCTTGATGATTTAATCTTGTTTAATAGTGGAAAATCGTAACCCAATACATTTTTTAGATATGCTTTAGCTCTAATCGAATTACTCGGTATACCATTCGTCCACTGACCTTCAATCCAGATAGCGACCGGTGCTTGTAAGAAAACACCCAGGTATGTTTTTAGGCTATCTTTAGTAACTATATTCGGTGAAATATCCAAAAAATTATCTTCATCCCGATGTTTCCCTGGTGTCCAACCTGTAGAAGATAAAACATGAGACACATCTTTTATTGAATCAGCTTCTAATTCTATACCCACAGCATCCATAAACTTATTCAGAAATCCCATCATTCCAATAGATAGAGCAAATTGTTCTAACTCTGTGTCGTTGAAATAGGTTCTTAATTCTGAAATTAGATTATTTGGTACATTCGCTGGGATGACTGACAAAGCTTCTCCCAGAGCAATTACTGCTTTCTCTTTTGGGCTGGTATTACCTTGAAAAACGTCGGGTGATAAACCACGACGCAAAGCAAACGAGCATGAATGAGCGGTACAATAAGCACACTGGGCTGTTTGAGAAGCACTATACATTGCTAACCCTAGAAGTGCTTTGTTTGAATTTCTGTCGATTAGAGATATCGGTAAATTTAAGAGATTGGGAACCAGTAAATTATAAGTACGAAAACCAACCGGCCATATTTCTAAGATTGGGTCGCAGTTTG
>CAKZYM010000124.1 GCA_937884685.1 uncultured Calothrix sp. | reverse complement strand
GGGGTGAATATAGCGAAGCTGTCACCAGGGGCAAGATAGGCTGAAAGTACTGCTATGATTGACTTTCAGCAAATTATGATTATATACCGAGACTTTTGGATACATTTACCCTGTCTCGATTGGCAACCTTTCATTCAAATCCAGCCGAAAAGTACCGTATGGATTGACGTGACCCCAAATTAAAGGCGATAGCGCCCGCAAATCTTCCTCCTTCATCAACTTCATCCATTTTGATTGAGACAAAACTTCCTGAATCATTAAAGTATTTACATATACCAGAGATATCTGTAGTAAATGCAGAGATAAGACAGCTAGTTCTTGGTCTGACAAACGATTAGTCGCAATCTCTCCACTCTTGCCGTAAAAAATAAAGCTGTTAGCGCTATTCCAGTTCTCCACTACGTTTAATCCGGAATTTATCTCTTGTCGCAGTTCAACTGAATGCAAGTATTTACATAAAAATATAGTTTTAACAGCCTTGCCTAATTCCGCCAGTGCTTGATAAGTAGGGTGTAATAAATTACCCGATTTAAAACGTCTTAGGATAGCTTCAGTTTCTGCCATACCTAAACGTAGAGCAGTAGCATACTTTACCATTTGGTCGTACTGCTGGCGAATTAAATCCCAATTAATAGCACGAGTTAAAATCGGTTGTAAGTTTGGATAAGCATCGTTATTTCCAGTTAATGGGCGGTATAATTTCTGAACATTGATGCGTTTGAGACGCGGCATCAACTGAAAACCGAGTAAATGGCAGAAAGCAAAAGCGACTTCGTTTTGTCCGTGACTATCCACATAATTCTTCTCCACCTTCATATCGGTGCAATGACGTAATAAACCTTCTATCATTGCTGCCACCTCAGAGGAAGAACAAGTTTTTAGCTGCGAATAAATACAAACCGAATTCTTCTCGACGTGCCAATAAATCATCACACCCCTTCCACCGTAGCGGATATGCCACTCAGTCATCAAATTTTGGTCCCAAGCACCAAACTTTTTGGAATCACTTGCACAAGCTGTTGAACCTTCTCCCCAAATAGCAGATATCCTGGCATTAAAAATTGCATTTGCAACACAGCCAATAGCATTACGTAATTGGTCTTTATGAATAAAATGACGTTTTACATGAAGTAACTCTTGATAATTATCGCCTTTAATTTCATCGGATAAGCGTTTTAATCCCGTATTTGTTCCTAAACCATATAAACAAAGTAACAAGCGTTTCTGTAAAGTATTTCCGGTTAAAACTTCGCGTGTTGATACACTTTTAAAATGTTCCTTAAAATTAACTCGTAAGTCAGTTTCTTTAAGAATATCTAAAAGACTAGTCATATTCCAACGTCGTTTAATTTCTGCTTTTAATCGCGCCAAATTGACAGGCTCATTTTGAGGAATTAGAGGAGAAACAGAAATTCTCCCCTTACCCTTTTTTCTGATTTTGACAAATTTATTTTTAGGTATTCCTTTATCCAATAAAGTTAATGCTTCATCCATTTGTTGCTGTAGTTCATAAATAAATACTTCTACATCTGATGGTTGTTTTAAAGCATGAAAGTAGTCTAATCTTTGTGCATCAAAATCAGCAGGTAAATCTTCTTCAGGGTTTCTATAACGATTAGCTCCTACAACCCATATTTCTTTACATCTAAGCTTTTCTCTTAAAGCTTGAAGTACACTTAATTCATAATTTATGCGGTTAACCTTAATTTCGCCGTCTGGATTATTTTCTAATATAATTTCTTGCCAACCACTACGCAATACGCCTTCAATCGGTATATCTTCTCCAGCATCATAGTAATTCTGTTTTTTATCAGCATACTTGTTAAGTAAATGTAGCGCTTGAATAACTGGACGATGAACTTCATTATTAGAACGGAACTCCAATTGATTTAAAATCAAAGGTAAAATTCGACGATAATATCCCGCATAAGAAGAGCGCATAACCGTGTAAACCCTCTCTCGATAAGCATTGCCCGTCGATTTATATTCTTTTACTAGATTCTTGAGAGTCGCTTCACCCACAACTGGAAAAATCACATCTTTAACTTTACCATCCGGTTTATCTAAAGAAGCAGAAGCTATTTCATATAATAAATTATTCTTCCCATAAACCCGTTTAAAATCTGTTATCAGTTCTTTATCTACACGCTTTTCAGCTTTTGCGTTTATGCGATGTACAATTTGTATAATTAATTCAACTAAATTGTCTGTAACTTCTTGACTTCTAAGCCAACAAAAAGCCGCAAAAAGACTGTAACGAACATTATCTGGGTGACGGCGTAAATCACGAGGATGTTCAACAGCTACTCGACTTTTATAAATTTGAAGAACCTTGTTTGGTATTTTCTTAAATAAATCTGCTGGTAATTCTAATTCTCTAAAAATCTTTAATTTAGCAACTTCTTTTTGAAAACTTTCTACACCAGTTCGACCTGGGTCTGTTTTCAATTCAGCCCAGGTTAATATTTCGGGGTCGGTGTTTATTTCTTCACCCTCGGTGGTATTCTCAGCTTGAGTTTTATTTGATTGATTGGCATCATTTAATTCTTGAGAAGATGCTTTATCGCTCAACAAAATATCTATCTGCTCTTTCGATTGGCTAGATAACTGCAAAGTTATTTCATTAAAAAATTTAGATTCAAAATTGCGAAGTGCAGAACGAATGATACGTTCTAATCTAAAATAGGTTGGTGGTTCAAGTTTCTTTTCTCGTAGTCTTGCAACGGCTGCAAGTTTTAATTGTTCAAATTTTAGCTCGTAAATTAATGCTTGTTCGACTAGCCAATTATTCAACTCTTTAGCATCGCTAACTCTAGTTTTTCTAAAGCCAAAAAATTCTCTTATTTGAGCGCGATGATATTTTATGGAGCGTCCTTGCCAATCATAGTCAGAATATTTTGAAGCGAATATATCTAAAAGCTTGGCAATATAATTAACAACATCCTGAGAAATTTCATGTTGATTGAGAGGAAATCTGGCATAAATTTGAAAAAACTTGAGCAATATAGCGAAACCTAATCGATTTTCTTGATTTTTTTGGGTTAATAACGATAATTCGTCTGGAAGTAGCGTCCAATGCTCTACTAACTCTTCTGGCAGCCAAGTTTTTTTCATTAAGCCTTACTCTTCAAGCAAAGAGTATTCTATCAACTTTATGGTACACATTTTTATTTTTGTTAAAAATGCCACTTTTAGATAAAAAATGCTTCCAACGAGAATTCTATATAGTTGTTATTTAATCAGCTTTTTGGTTTAACGCCCATAAGAACATTGAATGCATGACGTGCGGATGATTCAGCTTTCTGCGAGGTGACTTTAGCGTAACGTAAAGTTGTTTGAATGCTTTCATGTCCCATTAACGAACGTAATTCTTCAATACTGATTAATCCAACTCGTTCTGTAGCAAATGTATGTCGTAAATCATGAATACGGACTCCTTGAATCTGCGGATATATATTAGTTATCCCCCGCCAATATTCATGCAATGTATGATAGCTAATTCTACTTACTTTTAAGGTAACTGGGTGTTGTGCAGTAAACAGAGCATTTATGTTTTGATGTCGTGAATGTTTTAAGTATTTAGCAAGTACTAAAGCTGCATCATCACTGTAAAAACACCAACGTTGCTTGTTCCCTTTACCCAATACCTGAAATTTTTGATTCTTGATATCTAGCGAATCTAAATTTAGAGCTAAAAGCTCTCCTATCCTACATCCTGAGCGATGCAATAAATGAATTATTGCGTTGAGGCGTAAGTCATCTTTTGTCGCAGAATATAGTATATTCAATTGTTCTGGTGTTAAATATCTGATTATATCGTCGGTTTTGTGTTCCCCTTTTTCTCGCTCTGGGAGACGTTGTTTTAGTCCACGTATAGGGTTGGATTTTATATACCCTTGTTCAACTGCAAAGTTAAGCAAACTTTGTAGTATTGCTTGATGCTTGTGATGTGTCGTGTACTTTAAATGATTAAGACTATTTAAATACTCAACTAATGTTTGCTTACTGATAATTTCTATTGACCAACTTCCATACTTTTGAAGTAAGGATAATAAAGTAAGTTCATAGGTTTTTCTAGTACTAGTTGCTAGACCAGGACGTTCTAAAAATTCGGTCGTTACGGTGGCTAAAGTTACAGCCGATTTCACTTAAAAATATGTATTTATGACAAGGTTTTTTCTGAATAAATTATATATCTTTTTATCATCGAGTTACAGCTTTTTATGGACACTTTTAAAAACCCTCAACCCCAAGAATCCCTTGCTGACTACATAGTAAGAATCCGTAAACATTTAAGAATGACTCAGTTTGAGTTGGCGGATGCTGCTGGGATTCATTCTCGCTCTGTAGGCAAGATTGAGCGGGGGCTGACGACCAAAATTAATCGCAGGACGCTTCAAGGTTTAGCGGTCGCGCTCGGTGTACCAACGTCCTATCTTGAATCTGTAAGTAAGGGTAAAGAAGTTGACTATCAACAAAGTATCAAGTTTTGTCCCCAGTGTTGGAATCCTGGAGCGGCGATTGACCCTATGTGGAGTAACGTAAAAGCCAAGTTTTGTTATCTGTGCGGTACACCAATTCGAGCGAACTGCGTGAATTGCGGTGAGTTGGTGTTGTCGTTAAGACATCGATTTTGTCCAGTTTGTGG
>CAKZYM010000123.1 GCA_937884685.1 uncultured Calothrix sp. | reverse complement strand
TACTTATGGCAGCAGACTCAGAGCAAATATGGGATTTTGTCCAAGGCAGTCAAGAAGAGTATGAAATTTGGCAAAAGGTTGCCGATAAATACTGGGGTGGAGCCTTGACTTTAGTCCTGCCTGCATCATCAAAAGTACCATCATGTATGAATCCTAATAACCCTACTACAATTGGGGTTAGAGTGCCTCAAAGTGATATTGCTTGTAGAGTTTTAGCCCAAACAGGCCCTCTGGCTACTACTAGTGCTAATTTGTCTGGGAAGCCTCCTTTGCAGACAATACCCGAAATAGAAGCAGAGTTTCCAAATGTATTAACTTTGGAAACAACATCATATGAAAGCAAAATAAAATCTGTAGGTATTCCTTCTACTGTTGCGAAGTGGGATAACAATAAATGGCAGATTTTACGGCAAGGTGCTGTTAATTTAGATATTTAAATAGATTTTTAGGCATTGCTGATTAAAAGTATGAATAGCACCCCAACCCCCAATTATGGGGTAAAAAGATAATTAAAAGTCCCCCAAAAGTGGGGGATTTAGGGGGCATAATCTTTTGAGAAAAATAAATTCATATTACAATTCAGCAACGCCGATTTTTAAATAGATGTTTAAATAGATTTTTAAATATTGCTCTATCCTAACCTAGTGTTACTTTCATCCAGAAAGCAGGAAGCACCTTTAACCCCATAACCTAACTCTTCATCAAATAGTTTGTATGAGGTAAAGCTTCTGGGGACTCACAAAAGCCGAAAATATATTGCTCAATTTATTTATCTAAGTAAGGATAAGAAGAATCGAGTCATGTAACTTGGTAATCAATATTAAGAGCTTGATATCTAGCACAGAATTATGGATTGGAACAACTGGATATACTTTGGTACTGGATTGGTATCAGGAATCGGTATTTGTCGCTTTTTGCTCAACAATAAGAATAAGAACAAATTGTCATTTACCGAGTCAAAATTAGAAAATAAGCAAGATATTGGTGAGCTATCTCAACGAATGAGAGAAGTCGAACTGGCTTACCATATGGCCAGGGAAATGAGCCAATTCAAAGCCGGTTTTCTAGCTCGGACTACTCATGTATTGCGATCGCCACTTAATGGTTTGATTGGATTGCATCAATTAATATTATCGGACTTATGTGAAAATTCGGAGGAAGAGCGCGAATTTATTGGTCAAGCTCACGAACGCGCTCTACAGTTATTGAAGTTGATTGATGAAATACTTCATATCGCTAGAGCCGAACACGGTAATAGCAAATTGGATATTGGGTCTCGCTCTTTAAAGAAAATCTTACAGGAAACACATGAGTTAACTTATATGCTTGCTGAAAATCGTAATTATCCGTTTGAGATATTACAACCAAGCGAGGATATTTATGTTATTGCAGATCATCGATGGTTGAAACAAACATTAGTTACCTTCATCGATATAGCTATTTCTCGAATGGAGGAAGGTAAAATACTTGTTTCTGCTAAAGCTGATGAAAATAAAAATATTGTTTATATTTGGCTTGATGTACCAAGTGAAGCTATTCCTTCTAGCGAACCCGTAAATTTAATTGAGTCAGAAGACGACAAGGAAATGCAAGAAGAAGAAATAGAGCTAATCCAAGCAGGGATGAAGCTATTATTAAATCAAACTTTACTTGAAGTAATGGGAGGAAAACTAGAAATTGTTTCCCATCCCGAAACTAATAGAAACGAGCATCTTTCTAGGCTACAAATTTCTATCCCTCAAGGAACTCACTCAGATGAGTTACAGCATTAAAACTATCTAGATTTGTTAGATTTGAGCGATTATATATCACCATTGTCGTAGAGCTATTTTGCTCAAAACCAATTTTCTCATAGAATTTTTGTTGGTGAGTGGTCATCAAATAGACCCGCTCAACCTTACTCATCCGAGGATGACTTAAAACTGTTTCTACTAATTTACTACCCAACCCAGTTCCACGAAAATCTGGGTGGATTACAACATCCCAAATCGTAGCGCGATAAACACCGTCACTTGTAGCTCTAGCAAAACCGATTAATTGCTGTTTATTCCACACAGCAATTACAGGTTCGCTATTTTTTATCGCTTCTGCGACATCTTCTGTATTGCGCTCTTTAGCCCAAAAAGCTCCTAACGTAAAAAGTTTTTGCAGCTGGTCTATGTCGATTTTGGATTTTGCATCGCTAAATAAAATTTGAGAATTATTCATCTATCGCAACCAGATAAAAGTTGTAATCTTGTAGTTAGTTATACTAACCTTTTTATTAATTCGCAAAGACTCCCAGACCACAAAGGTAGGTGGGAGTATATAAAAATCTGAAAAACTATATTTTTATTTCTTTTCGCGTAGACTTTAATTCTAGAATATAAAAGTTACATTTTATCGATAAAAGTATGAAAAAATTTACATACTAAAATTAAATAGAAGTTAAATAAAAGTTAAATAAAAAAATACTTACTTACAAACCCATTTCCAAAGCGGATGAGAAGAACCCTGCTGACGAATGCGATAAACCTGCTTCTCTAAACGCTGTTTTTCTGCGACTGGCATACCAAACAAGATATTACGACTTTGCCACATTAAAACACTAAGGGTCATACCGACACATAAACCCAGACCCAAAGTAGCAAAAGGGTGAAAAAATAATCCATATCTTACCGAAGCCCAAGTAAAATATTCCTGCAACAATGCGATTTCTGCACGTAAGTCCCACAAGCATAAAGGTGCTAGCGTCAGCCATAAAAATGTAACTAGCAACCACCGACCATAAACCGTCAATTCATGGAGTCTTTGCACCTGCTGAATAAAAGATGAGTCAGTCGATGGTTTTTCTACTTGATCCATAAACAAGGTGAGGGGTGAGGGGAGAGGAGTTAGGAGTTAGGAGTTAGGAGTTAGGAGGTAGGAGGTAGGAGTTAG
>CAKZYM010000122.1 GCA_937884685.1 uncultured Calothrix sp. | reverse complement strand
TTTGTAACCTGAAGGTTTTTTGTCTTTGTCTTTGCTCATTGATTATTTAGGGGACTCCAATGGGTTTAAATAATTTTTAGGTAGTTGGATAAATATATCAATTTTAGTCGGTACTTAATTCTGGTTATGGAATTTTGTGGAAAT
This sequence comes from uncultured Calothrix sp., assembly GCA_937884685.1. GTDB lineage: Bacteria > Cyanobacteriota > Cyanobacteriia > Cyanobacteriales > Nostocaceae > Rivularia. Next base: position 2,990 of record CAKZYM010000122.1, on the reverse strand, counting down.
ATATAATTAATTTTATTGATATAAATATCCCGATGCTATTTTAGCTATCTCCGTTTCCTCTGCTGTGGGAAGATTATTGATAGGTTACGACGAAATCTAAAATAATTTGATGTTGCATTGCTAGATTCCATGTTCAACTTATTAAAATCTTCTTTGAAGAATAGTCTAATTACATTAGTGCTGGTAGGGTTATTTTTAGGAATAAGTACAACTGGGTGGACTTCTTCCAGTATTGCTGCTTTACCGGCAGGAAACGCAATTACCGATGGTAAAGCTTTACTACGGTACGCACTTCCGATAGAGAATGAGCCAGTACGAAAATTGCAGAAAAGTTTGGAAGATATTGCTACTCAATTGAGGGCTAATCGACGTTGGAGAGCTATTTCTAATGATTTAAAAACTGCTTCGAGGGTTCTTAGTAAACCAGAAGCCATATTGGCAAGCGTTACAGAAGAAAATAAAGAGGAAGCTAAAGTTTGGATTAACGAGTTACAGACTGGTGTAGAAAAGCTCCAGGAAGTAGCGAAAACTAAAGATAAGGAAGAAACCTGGATAGAACGAGCCGAGTTGCTGAATTTAGTCAGCAAACTTGAAGAATCTATGGTTAAAGGTTTTCCTTACGAAGTACCCGCAGAATACAGTAATTTACCACAATTAAAAGGACGTGCCACCGTAGAGGTAAAAACAAATCAAGGAGATGTTGAAGTTGTTTTGGATGGTTACAGCGCTCCAGTTACCGCTGGAAATTTTGTAGATTTGGTCAAGCGTAATTTTTACAACGGCTTGGAATTCTTACGTGCAGAAGACTTTTACGTATTACAAATTGGAGATCCACCAGGTAAAGAAGTTGGTTTTATTGACCCAAAAACAGGTGAGTACCGCGCTATTCCCATGGAAGTACTTGTAGAAGGAGACGAAGAACCAATATACGGTACGACTCTCGAACAAGCCGGACTTTACACCGAAATGCCTGTTTTACCTTTCTCGGCTTACGGTGCAGTAGCAATGGCTCGTCCGGAAGCCGAAGTTAACGGTGGTTCTTCCCAATTTTTCTTCTTTCTATTTGAACCCGAACTTACTCCTGCTGGACGCAACTTACTAGATGGACGTTATTCCGTGTTTGGTTATGTCACCAAAGGAAAAGAAGTTCTGGAAAAACTCAAAGCGGGAGACAAAATAGAATCAGCCGAAGTTGTCCAAGGAATTGAAAATTTAGTGGAACCCCAGAATGCATAGATGATTACTTTTAATAGCTGACGTTTCAATTTTTGTAACTCAACTAAATTAACCGCAACCATGATGTAAAGAGACTTCAAAAAATGGTTGCGGTTATTTCTTTATAAAGAAATGGTATGAATTGTAGTGCATTTGATTTATATGTGGTGAGCGAGCAAGATGCTCGCACTACAATAATCTATCTTTTTTGCGTTATTCAATTTCGCTGCACATCAGCTTATCCCTTAGCCACCAACATTTATCGAACTGAATTTCTTTAATTTCAGTATTTATACTCCAGTAATTATTACCTTGGAGAGACAAAAATATGAGAAGGGATTTCATCAAACCTATAGTTTTATCAATATATTGTGAAAACAATTCTCTTATAGATTTATGCAGACAGCTTTACCAGCTTTTTCCTTACTATCCTTAGAAAACTTAATTGACTACGCTCCACTAACTGTGGGAACCGATGCAACGATTTGGGATGCTATTACATTGATGAATCAATCTCAACTAATTACACAACGTGTCTTTGTAGTAGAAAACCGACGAGCAGTAGGTTTATTTTCGCTAGAAAATGTTTTAGAGGTTGTGAAATCAGAAGTTGATTTAAAAAACAGTAAAATTACTGAAGTTATGAAAACTTTAGCAGTTAAAATTAATGATTCTTCCCTTCAAGATAAGGAATTAGTATTGAAAGTTTTGGCTGACTTAGAAGAACCTGTATTAATTGAAAATAAAAAAAAGCATTTCTTGGGTTATATTGCACCTGAAAAAATTTCTTCTCTGTTACTCAAAGAGTATCAATTCAAAATAAAGCAAGCAGAACAAGGAAATAATGAATTACAAGAAAATTTACAATTTAAAAGTATAGCTCTTAATGCTGCTAACAATGGCATAGTAGTTTTTGATGCCAGATTAGTTTCTAAACCAATTGTCTATGCTAATCCAGAATTTAAACGTATTTGTGGTGAAAACAGATTCCAAGGTCAGGGGTCTAAAAGTAAATTTATCGAAAACATCAAATATGAAATAAATAAACTACTACAATCATACTTTTATTATCCTTTTAAGAATGGCAACATAATATTAAGAAATTACTGTAAATATGGTAAAGAATCATGGTACCAGTTTAGTGTTTCTCCAATTTTTGATTGCGAAAAAAAAATAAGTCACTATATCTGTATCCAAACTGATATAACGAAACATAAGTATACAGAAATGTCGCTATTGATTACACAGGAAAAACTACAACACTTGCTATCTTCGAGTGCAGGAGTAGTTTATAGTTCAGATTTTTTAAAAGACCATAGTATTACTTTTATAAGCGAGAATATTGCGGATATGACTGGCTACAAAGTAGAAGAAGTTCTGTGTGATTCCAATTTTTGGATTAGTCATATTCATCCAGAAGATGTAAAATTATTTATTGCTGAATTACCAAAACTATTTACTCAAGATAAAGTTAATATCGAGTACAGATTTTTGCATAGTGATGGTTATTACATTTGGATTTACGAACAGTCAAAATTAGCAAAAGACGATAAAGATAATCCCTTGGAAATTATTGCTTATTGTATCGATATTACCGAGCGCAAACAAATTGAAGAAGATTTTAAACAAGCTTTAGAGAAAGAAAAAGAACTTAATGAACTTAAATCTCGCTTTATTTCCATGACTTCTCATGAATTTCGTACACCCTTGAGCACTATTCTTTCTTCATCAGAGTTGCTAGAAAATTACCGTCATAAGTGGAACGAAGAAAAGCA
>CAKZYM010000121.1 GCA_937884685.1 uncultured Calothrix sp. | reverse complement strand
GGCTTATATCTAGTTCTACCAGATTTATCGCGTTTAGATTTAAAGAATGAAGCTGTATATGGTTTATCAGCATTACCAGATACTACTACATTAATTACACATGCTAGCTATAGTTTACTTTACAGTGCGATGCTATTGGCTATAGCTGCTTTCATTTTTTCCCAAAAAGAGTTCTGATTAGAGTTAAGAATTAGGAGTTAGGAATTAGGAATTGTAAATTAGGAGTTGCAAATTAATAAAATCAAGTTTTTATTTCGGCTCGTAACATAAAATTTTTAGTTTAAATATCAGCTAAAACAAAAAATTTGAACCTGCTTAATTCTACCATCAGGCATAATTGCTTGGTCAAACTTAGTATTGTAAAAGTTTGCTCCCTGTAAATTTGCTTCTTTCAAATTTGCTTGTGTTAAATTAACCCAAGCTAAATCAGCACCCTTCAAATTAGCTTGATTTAGATTCGCTTCTAATAAATTAGCACCACATAATTTTGCATTTTGAAGATTAGCTAGAAACAAATTTGCTTCTATTAAGGATGCTTCTATTAATTGGGATTTACTTAAATTTGCTTTTCGCAAATCTGTATCGCACAATGAAGCTTCCTGTAAATTGCTATCAGAAAAATCTGCACCTATAAATATTGCACCACATAAAGAAGCTTTCGTTAAATCAGCATTAGTTAAATTAGCTTGTTCAAAAGATGCTTCATGCATATGAGCTTCTCGCAAACTTGCTTGAACTAAATTTGCCTTATCTAATTTTGCATTAGTCAGAATTGCTCTACTTAAGTTCGCATTACTTAAATTTGCTCCCGTAAAATTTACTCCGGTCAAATCAAGTTCTTTTAAATTGATTCCAGCTAAATCGTACCCGCTAAAATCTCTTTGACCAAAACTATCAGTGATTTGACTTATCACAAATTGTTGCTTGTCAGCACTATTAATCATAATATTTTCCCTAAGTGTAAAATTTTTTAAATCCGCATCCTGACAATTACTGTATTTCGAGGTTACACCCTAACAAGAAATGATTTGGTTAATCAAGTTTAATTTTTTTGTAAAAAAATCCCAAAGAATTCACCAGCACCGGGAAATCAAGATTTTTAAGTAAAAACAATTGTCAAAGCATCATGATAAATTATCCGAAAATGGAAAGGAAATACATATAAATACAACAAGTCACGAAATTATAACTTTTTTGTGTATTATTTTTAACTGCTTAAATTACGGATACTACTGTTGATTTTAAATTCAAATTTGCGAATCAAAAATTAGTTATTTTTATTATCTACATTTAGAAAAAATATAATTAAAATTTAATCTTTAGTTAAACAAGGCATTTAGCATGACTTATATGTTTAATTTGGATGCATAGTAATATTCATCTCATAAGAGTATTTGTTTTACTATTTAATGCGGATGAAATAGTTATTTCTCAACTAACTATCTTGATTCCAAGTCCGTAATTGAAAATAAACTAATACCATCGTTATTGCTAATAATACGGTTGCAGCAGCAGCAGCGTAGCCAAAATCAAACTGACCGAAAGCTTCTTGGTAAATATAATAAACCAGTAAATTTGTAGAATTTAAAGGACCACCACCAGAAATGACGTAAACCTGCTCAAAACTGCGTAAAGTGAAGATAACAGTGGTGATTGTCGAAAATATCAGAGTTGGTCGCAATCCCGGTAAAGTAACGAACCAAAACTGTTCCCAATTATTCGCACCATCAAGTTCTGCTGCTTCATAACGACTAACTGGAATCGCTTGTAAACCAGCCAGAAAAACCACCATATTAAAACCAAGCTGTTTCCAAATACTGAGTAAAATTATTACAGGCATTGCCCAGGTAGTACTGCTCAACCAAGATATAGAATCAATTCCAACATTATTTAAAAGAGCATTAACCGGGCCTTCATTTTGAAATAACCAGCGAAATCCCAGACCAGCAGCGACTAAAGAAATAATTGAAGGTAGAAAATAAGAAGTTCGTAGAAATCCCCGTAAGACTATATTTTCGTTTAATAGGACAGCTAATAGTAAAGGAATCACAATACTGGGTATAACCGTAGCGATTGTGAAATAAGCAGTATTCCAAAGAATTTGTGAAAAATCGGGGTTAAGTATTAAACGTAGGTAATTTTTTAGACCTACCCAAGTAGTACCGTCTTTAGTAAAACTACCAGCAGTAAAACTGAGATAAAACAAATAACCGATAGGGCCAATAACAAAGACCCCAAGTAGAATAATTGCAGGAGCTAGAAAAAACCAAGCTGCGAAAGTTTCGTTATCTAATAATTTTTTGAAAGAAAATTGGGAAGTTTTAGAATTTTGCTGCATTTGATGCGGTTGTGTTCGTAGGTAAAGCTATTTTACCGAAATACGTAGACTGATATCTTATCTTGCAAAAGAGACCCCGACTCCTCATTCAACAACATTGTAAAGACGCGACATAATGACCTACCCTTCGGTGGACGGTCACGCTTAATCTGACGACTCACTGCGTGAACGCTAACACGTCTCTGCATTTTTTCCAACTAAATAAAAAATCAACCTTGATGTATATATAGTGACATTCGTCGATACAGCAGTTACTATAATGCTGTTCTCAAATACAGATATAAATTATCACCATTAGATACAGAATTATGAAAAAAGGTATTTTTAACGCGAGCATTTTACTTCCTCGAAAGCTGCTGCTATCAGCTTTACTGTTGCTCGTAGCAGGTATTTCCGGTTGTGAATCTTCTACTAATGCTCAATCATCTAGACCAGTAAGATGGACTGGAGAATGGGAATTAAAAGACCCCCGTGGTACCGGAAAAAGTATGAAAGTCATTTTGACCCCCAACGGGAAAGCATATTTTATTCCACCACGACCTGCTTATAGCGATAAAGTTGCTTACGATATTCCATTAGAAAAAGTTTCTAATAGAACAACTTTACCAGCAGGTACGGAAGTAATTCCTTTAGGAGATGTCGGGAAAAAGCAAGCAGATAGAGAACTAAACAGTGAAGCTAAAACAGTTGTTGGTGTAATGAATCGCGCTCAACAAGCTCACTATATCGAAAACGCTAATTTTTCGACAGAATTTAATAAATTAGGGCTAGGTGTGAGCAAAGAAACAGAACATTATACTTATAGAATTGTGCCTCAATCAAGCAGAGGTGTAATGAATATTGGTCGAGCAAAACGTAGAGGATTGAGTAGCTATATTGGGTTAGTTTATTTAACAAAAACTAGTAGTGGCGAAACTGTTACTTTTGCAAAACTTTGCGAAACTGATGATAATTTATCTAGACTTCCTAGAATGCCAAGAATTCCTCAAAATTCCTCAGAAGAAATTAAATGTCCTAGAGGTTTTATAGATTTGAAATAGGTTTATTTAGATTATGAAAATAAAGTGGAAACTTGCTTTTGAGATAACAGGTATTGGATTTTTGTTGATTTTCGGAGTTAAGTTTTTACTTCCTAGTTTTTAAAATATAGAAGGGAAAGTGCGTCAAAACGAAGGTAAAGCTTATATCGGTTCTATGAACCGCGCACAACAAGCTTTCTTTGAAAAAAATAATAAATTAACTACAAATATTAAAGAATTAGAGTTAGGAACTAAATCAGAAATGGATGATTATGTTTATAAAATAGTTTTGCAATCAAATCCTCAAAGCGTAATGAATATTGGTAGAGATAAACGTAGAGGAATGAAAAGTTATGTGGGACTAGTTTATGTTGTCAAAGTAGAGGGAGAGGATATAACTATTGCAGAACTTTGCGAAACTAAAAAATATTTAACTCAACTTCCGAAAATGCCTAAGTTGGCAGAAGATGCTAGCAAGAGTGAAGATATTAAATGTCCTTCAGGTTTTGAATCTCTATATCCAGGAAGGAAAAAAAGATAATATTTTTAATAATTATAAAACGTAGGGTGTGTTGCTTGCTGCGCGCAGCGCACTATCATGCTTTTGCAATTGCACAAATAATTTTGCACACCCACTTATAATATGTGTCTCTTTACTTTAACCAAACCAAAATTCAACAGAGTTTACAAATTAAATATTATTAGTTTAATCCTATTTTTAAGATGTATTTCTGGATGTAAATTATTTACTGGAGAAGTGAAAGCGCGAGAATTTGAAGGTAAATCAAATATTTCCTCTATGAATCACGCTCAACTAGTTTACTTCTCGCATAAAAACGAATTTACGACAAAATTTACTCAACTGAAATTAGCTATCGAACCCGAAACAGAAAATTATTTCTTTAGAATTATTCCGCAAACAGATAATAATAAAGGCATAATGCATATTGCTCAGGCTAAAAGTAAACAAATGAAGAGTTATATAGGATTAGTCTATGCAATCAAAAAAAATGAAGATGATTATACTAATGCTATTGGTCAATTGTGTGAAGCACAAACTTCTCAATCTTTATCCGCAATTCCACAAATGCCCAGTTTGGCTGAAGATGTATTTAAATCTGAAGATATTAAATGTCCGTCTGGTTTTCAATCTTTAAATTACACATTTGAAACAAGATAATATTTTTCAATAGTCATCAGTTATCGTATTAACACAAGGTATCTGATAGTACATAGAAAGTAAAGTAATGGTAAAGCTTGGGATTGCTTCGCTTCGCTCGCAATGACAAGATGAAACTTATTATGTTTACCTACTATTCATTACCAATTCTTCTATAACCATGGCTTCCGTTTCCCCAAGTTTAGTTTCTCCTTTTATCCCAACTGATTCACACTCATCAAGTAAACCTGTAAAATTGGGAATAATGGCTTCTGGTAGTGGTAGTAATTTTGAAGCAGTGGCCCAAGCGATTGAAGACGGACAATTAAACGCTGAAATTCAAGTTTTAATTTACAACAACCCCGATGCATATGCAGCAGTACGTGCAGATACACGAAACGTCAAAGCCGTACTCATTAATCATCGCGAATATAAGCACAGGGAAGAATTAGATAAACAAATTGTAGAAACATTGCTTGCTCATGGTGTGGAATGGGTAATTATGGCTGGCTGGATGCGTTTGGTAACCCAAGTACTAATCGACGCATTTCCAAAAAAAATGATTAATATTCATCCAAGTTTGCTACCCAGTTTCAAGGGAGTTAGAGCAATAGAACAAGCAATAAAAGCTCAAGTAAAAATCACTGGTTGCACCGTACATTTGGTTTCTTTAGAAATGGATAGCGGTGAAATTATCATGCAAGCTGCAGTACCAGTCATACCCGAAGATACACCCGAAACGCTTCATAAGAGAATTCAAATTCAAGAACATCGCATTTTACCCGCAGCAATTCAGTTAGTAGTGAACAGTTATCAGTGAACAGTGAACAGTTATAAAAGCATTTTTCGTGGGAGCATCTTGCTCCCTTCTTCTTTCTAAATCCCCTATTCCCAGTTACAAATCCCCAATTACCAACTACCAATTACCAATCCCCAATGCACAATGCCCAATGCCCCATCCCCCATTCCCATTCCCCAATTACGAATTACGAATTACGAATTACGAATTACGAATTGGGGGTACAATAAATGCCGATTGTCTTCCCACATATAAAGTTTCATGATTTCGAGTAACGACTTTCGTACTGGTGTCTCGATTGTTATAGATGGTTCGGTTTGGCGGGTGATAGAATTTCTCCACGTTAAACCAGGTAAAGGTTCTGCTTTTGTACGCACGAAACTGAAAAGTGTTACGAGTGGTAATACTGTTGAAAGAACGTTCCGGGCTGGGGAAACTGTTCCTCAAGCTACTTTGGAAAAAAGTACGATGCAGCATACCTATAAAGATGGTGATGAGTTCGTCTTTATGGATATGGAAACCTATGAAGAGACTCGTTTAAGTACTAAACAAATTGGCGACCGCGTTAAATATCTTAACGAAGGAATGGAAGTCAATGTTATCCGTTGGAACGAAGAAGTACTGGAGGTCGAATTACCTAATGCTGTAACGCTAGAAGTTGTGGAAACTGATCCTGGTGTCAAGGGTGATACTGCTACTGGTGGTACTAAACCCGCGAAGCTGGAAAGTGGAGCAACTGTTATGGTTCCTTTGTTTATTTCTCAAGGGGAGCGGATTCGTATTGATACCCGTGACGATAAATATTTAGGTAGGGAAACTGGAAATTAAATTTCCGCTTGAAAAGGTTAATGGTCATCTTACTACGGGGGGATATTTATCCCTACCGTTTTAAGAAATTCTAATATATCGATTGATTATCTATAAACTTTATCCATGAGGGCTTTTTAACTGTGCCATTAGACTTTAACGAAATTCGCCAACTTTTAGCGACTATTGCCCAAACAGATATATCGGAAGTAACTCTTAAAAGCGAAAATTTTGAATTAACGGTACGTAAAGGTGTTCAACTTGTTAATCAAGCTGTACCGCAGGTAGCTGCACTACCACCTGCAAATGTTGCTGTTTCATCACCAGATGTTTCTGTAAGTGCTTCAGATGCTGGTAACGGAGGACAAGGAAGTGCTGTTTCTCCAGCTAAGGACTCAAAATTTGTAGAAATTTATTCACCAATGGTAGGAACTTTCTATCGCGCTCCCGCACCAGGTGAATCGGCATTTGTTGAAGTTGGCGATCGCATTCGTAAAAGTGATACGGTGTGCATTGTTGAAGCGATGAAGTTGATGAACGAAATCGAAGCGGAACTATCGGGTCAGGTGATGGAAATATTGGTAGAAAATGGTGCTTCTGTAGAATATGGTCAAGCTTTGATGCGAATTAACCCCGATTAAGTATTAATCTATATAACGAATGTGTCATTGTAAAAAAAGTCAGTCCCATTCGTGGCAGGTTAATTCTGATGAAACAAATGTTGCCTGTACCCTCAGAAGTGGTGCAACAAGTAGCTGAATACTTCGGTCTGTTAAGCGAACCAATGCGCCTCCGGTTGCTGCATCTGCTTCGAGAAGAAGAAAAATGCGTACAAGAGTTGGTAGAGGCAACCCATACTTCTCAAGCGAACGTATCGAAACATCTTAAAGTAATGTGGCAAGCAGGAATTCTCAGCCGTCGTAGTGAAGGAACTTGTGCCTACTACCGAGTTGAAGACCACATGATTTTTGAATTGTGCAACCAAGTTTGCGACCGTCTTGCGACCAGGTTAGAACAACAAGCTCGTAGTTTTCGGGTTTTAAATGAAAGATGATTCGATTTTGGATTTTAGATTTTGGATTTTGGATTTTGGATTTTAACAACGGATGCTTTTGTTTTGGATTTTGGATTTAAGTAAATTCTTGCTTCTGTTTCCTTTAATTTGTGTCCCCAATTCCCAATTCCCTGTTCCCAATTCCCTGTTCCCAATTCCCTGTTCCCAATTCCCTGTTCCCTGTTCCCTATTCCCTATCTTCAACAAATAATAACCCCCCTAAAAAAGGGGGGTCGGGAAAATCTAAATATCTGAAATACTAAATCCTTTAGGTTTTTCGCTTTCAAAAGGTAAAAACCTTTAATCAAAGCTCAAAATTAAAGCTCAAAGTTCTTAGTAAAATTCTCGCGGGTTAATGGCTGTTCTAGTTCTAATCCTTCACCACCGAGAACCTCGATTTGTTCGCCATTTAATTCGAGGTAGACTTTGGCATTGGGATTCAAAGCCGTAGCAGTATATACTACTTGTCCTACACGTCCAATCATCGCAGTGCTACCACCACCAAACTGAAAATCATCGGATAAATTAACTCTTATTACGTCTCCTTCGGCTTTAATACCTAATAATTTGGTTTCTTTAGGTATTGCAGTAGAACCACTTCCTTCAGTAGGTCCAGCTAATAAGCTGTTAAAAGCTGCTTCTAAAAACTCTGAAGGTTTATCTTTATCGGCTTGGACTTGAATACCTTGAGGTTCTAAATTAAAGCCTGTACCGTAAGAATTAAGCCAGTAGACTGTAGCTTCTTTTTCTTTTGATGCTGGTTGGTTTGATTTGTCTGGATTTTCAATTGGGGGGTCTCCAGGAACCGGTTCCTCCGAGTTTTTGAATGCGAAATAACCCGTAACACCAGCAACAGCAACAGCCGCAGTCGCAATAGCTGCCATTACACCGGAAGAAATACGATTAGTTTTATTTTGCTCTGTCATCTGACACCTTCGCTTATGGGCTGAGATAGTACCTGAACCTGTGTGAGGGGCTTGGTAGATAACGCTGATGGGGAAGAGGAATTTTCTACTAATGTAGAAGACGGTTTAATTTGCACAAAAGCAGCAATTTCTAATTTCGATGGTCTTATATTCAATTTTAGAATTCGTATTAAAAGTCCGTCACCTTCCAAGTTACGTAAATCGAGTCTTTGATTAAGGTTTTTTACAATTCCTTCAACGAATTGTGGCGCAACTTGTTCCTCATTTACAGTTACCACTGTTTCATTAATGGTTATTTGTCTACCTTTGTTAATATTGATTTTTGTCTCTATCTTTATTAACAAAGGTTTTTCCCCTTTTTCCGAACGTAATTCAATTTGGAATTGGGAACGATTGTTACCTAAGATATTAAATTGTGGATTAGCAAATTTATATACAGCATCGTCATCTACATTTAAAAAATCTTGTGAATTAACTTCTAGTTTAGGTAAGAAAGTTAATATATCAGATGATTGTAATAGTTTGTTTATGTCTGCTTGAGTAAAAACTAAACGGATACCAGTTTGGAAAGGTTTTGTTAATTTGAGCTTTCCTGTTTGAATACTTTTAGGTAAAAAATTTATCTCATCAGTTTCCAATTCCAAAGTATCAATTCTTAAATCCAACTGTTTTAATTGCAAACCGCGTGCTGCAATTCTAACTTTATTAATTTTTCCCTGTAATAATTGATGAGTCGGTGCATTATCTACACGTACCTGCAATCTTTCTGTATTACCTAATTGGGAACGAATTGCATCTTCAGCAGCAGTATCTATAACAACTCCAGCAGGAGTAATTAAACCCAGCAAACCCGATAATAAAAAGGAAATTAATTCCATTGAAGGTTAAAAGTCAAAGTTTTTAAAATTATTGTTTTTGTTCCCAGGTTCCACCTGGGAATACAGTTCACGAGGCTCTGACTCGTCGTATCGCTGGGAAGAGGCAAGA
>CAKZYM010000120.1 GCA_937884685.1 uncultured Calothrix sp. | reverse complement strand
AATTTGATAATAAATGCTCGCGGTATGGGATGATAGGAATATAAAGTTATTTTTTTATAATGGAGTGGTGCTGAAATTTTTAGAGTAGGCATACCTCCCCACTTTATAAAAATATTCTCATAAAATAATAGTATCAGAAAAGCACCCTGAAAAAAATAATTTTTTAACTGCAATCTATTTATATATTTGATTCAGATTAAAAATGTTATGTCTAAAATAGGTTTATTTAAAAATACTACCTCCCCGGAGTCGTATACTAACTCCAGGGAGATTTCTTATAAACCGGATGGGGAAAGTTATCTAGCTATTCTCTTTCTTATCCTTATCCTTATCCTTCTTCCTTAAACCCAAAATCAGCGGAGTTGCAGCAGTTAAAATTGCTGGGATTAATGTGAGGTAATCATAATATGTTGGGGGTTTTGTAAGCTGGGGTACTGAAGGATTATTTGTCGCAGGAACACTAATGATTTCTTGAGAATTATTTGATATCATAAGATAGAAGAAAAAATTTGATATTTCTGCTACTACTAACTACGAATTAGTTTTAGCAGGTGAAACATTGACCCGGAAATGACTACGAATCATTACTGGGTTATTTTATTAGCCACGTTTCATGACCTTCACTAATTAAGTACAAATTACAAATAAATTGTGACGGACGGTTATCCGAATCAACTACTTTTAATTACTTACATTTTCCGAATCAATGTGAAATGCCACATTATTATTTTCCCTAATAAAAATAGAAATTGTTTTAATTGCTTGATGTAGAGATAGCAGGGTAAAAATGTAAAAACCCCCCAAATATTATTGGAGGATAAAAACATATAAATCACTGATATAACTAATAAATAATCAAACTATATATTTGGTTACTCAACTAACTGATGAAAATATATCTGTCGTAATTCCTTTAATGCTCTTTCACCACGTTTACGTGCTGTTGCTACATGAACTTTCTTTCCTTCACGCTCCGACAAGATATCAGCAATTTTGTCCCAAGATAAATACTCAAAAAAGCGCATCTTGATAATTCCCTTGCTACTGGGTTTGAGTAGCTCAATCTTTTTATTTATCTCTTCATTATTATAAAAACTATTGTCATCAGAACGTTGACTTGCTAAATATTCAAGTGTTTCCGATTCAGTAGCTTCGCTAAACTTATTTTTTTTGTACAGCTTCTGAATCTGACGTTGACCAACTAATTTTGACCAAGCTACCGGATGATTTATTGTGGTTCCGGAATTGATTGCTTCGGTCAAGCATTTTACAACATACTGGATAATGTCCTCTTCTGATACCAAGCTACTAAGCTTTAACCTGTGAATGCTATTCCGAATGTGAATTCTCAACCACTCAGCTTGTAATACTTGATTTACCGCTTTGCTTACTTCTTGACTGACTCCTTGACGTACTTGAATAAAATCATTACAATCGGGATTCAACATTTTTAAATTTTTCCCTGAAGAAACAATTTACCTAAATCTCCGTGCTTATAAATTAGGGAACAGATGATTAACTAATTAGTATCTATCGCTGATAAAAATGTGACCGTTGTATCAAACTCTGACATCAATATCAGTCTAAAGAGAGAGATTTTAAACCTGAATATTTTCCGAGAAACCGTTCTAAGTTGCGTTTCAGCTCCATTTAACTCGCTTACTATTTACTAGTGTCGTTGTTTAATAAATATGTGACTATTAACACTAACAATCAGCCAGTTACTCAATTGTCACACTAGTATTTTGGTAGTGAGAAATTTATTCAGAAAGAGAATAAAAAACAGTCAAAACTTTTGGTAAATAATTACGAGAAAATTTACATTTTTTAACTATGAAAATGTCACACTTTACTATCTAAGTGACACTACTAATATGTAAGCGTAATAAACGCAAAACTATGTATTTACCAGCTTTATATGTATCTAGACTTAACGGTAAGTAACTTGCAATAAACTGCTATTTATTCTAGGAGCTAGGAATATTCTATGAGCGCAATAAAAATAAGAGATTACGGTGGTAAAAAAGATATATTCAAGATAGTTGAAGAATACGGTAAATTAATCAGAGTCAGATTTCCATCTGATATTGAAAATGACCGCATTCTCGAAATTATGGAGTTAGCTGTTTATGATATTGAGCTAGATGATTTAATTAATCGAGAAGATATAAAGTATGCAGAGGAAAATGATTTAATTGAGTCTTCGAGTTTAGAATTAGAGAAATCAAGTTATCTATCTGTGGTAGAGAATAATAAAGATGATAATTTAATTCTGTTTCCTCACTCAGCTGTTGCTTGTAGCGACCATCGAGAAAAAAGAAAAAGTTTGAGTTCTAATATTAGAGATGCTATTCCTTGTTTTGTTACAGCGGGAATATTAACTTGTGTTGGAATTCTACAATTTTGTGACTCTTCAAATCATCTAAAAGAAACTTCATACAAACATGCTAGTAGTCTTCAAAGTCAATTTAATCAAGAGATTTCGGTAAAGATTGCTAGTAATTCTGTCTTGAGTAATGTAAATAATGCAGAAACAAAGATGTCAATTTGCAACTCAGATGGAGTTAGAGAAAATCAGGAAATGAAAAGTTATTACGTAACTTTTAAACAGTTGGAAAATCAGGTTGTAGAGAAACAATTACAACCATTACAAGTAAAAGGTGAAGTGCGAGAATTGCAAGATAGAGCAGAACAACAGCAAGAAAAAGCAGAAAAAAATCAACGTGATTTTGAAAAACAAAAGCAGCTAGCTGAAGTACAGCATAATTACCATAAAGCACAAAGGTTAAAAGACCAAGCTAATAATGCATATTCAGAATCTCAACAATGGCTTTGTTTATCACGACAAGCGTTAGATTTGAGCTTTCGTTAATTATATAGGAATCTAATTAGTTGTTTTATTGCAATGCTTTCATATGATGTACAAGACAATAAGTAAATCTGAAAGCATTGCTATTGTTTGTAGTGAATTGGGAATAAAACATAGTGGTAATTAAAAGATTTAATTATCATCCGAGAAAAGTAAAATATTTGAACGTTTAACTGTGGAAATTACGGTTAGCTTGTTGTAATATCAGTATCAAAAGATTGCTAAGTCAGAATCAGGGTTGCAGTTATGGTCACCATAAGAACATCAAATATTCAACTAAATATTTCTCTGTCTGAACTAGATTTAGATGAAGAAGAATTGCAAGCAGAAGTAGAAAATTTGTTACCTCAGATTCAAGAAGTGGATGGGGTAGAAGAAGCGGGTTTAGTGGAAGTTTCAGAAGTACCTGAAAGTTCTAAATCTCTGACTGGTTATGTTTTGGGAATGTTAAAAACGGTTTTGCTCGATAAAGCAGATATAAAAAATGTTTTTGGCTTTTTGCGCGACCGGTTTGGAAATAAACCAATCAAGATGACTCTCAAAGCTCCCGACGGTACGGAATTGGATTTAGAAGCTAGCGGTAGAGAAGAATTTGAATTTGCGATGCAACAAGCTCAAAATTTTCTCAACAATTCTAAAAGCATTTAGTTTAAAGGGTGTGAAGATGGCGAAGGTAGCTTTACTAATCGGGGTTAGTGAATATGAACCGGGGTTAAACGCTTTACCTGCTGCGGTTCATGATGTGGAAGCAATGCGGCGTGTTTTGCGTAACTCGGAAATGGGTGGTTTTGCGGATGAAGATATTACGGTGTTAAAAAATCCCGAACCTCAGAAAGTTAGAAATGCAATCTATAATTTATTCGCTAATCGTAAAAGAGATGACTTAGTATTATTTTATTTCTCCGGTCACGGAATCAAAGATGAGAGAGGAAAGCTTTATTTATCAACCCGTGCTACGAGGAAGCAAAATGGGAAATTAGTAAAACCTTCGTCCATCCCTGCATCGGTTCTGCACGAAAGTATTAATGATAGCCGTTCCCAGAGACAGGTGATTATTCTTGACTGTTGTTTCAGCGGTGCGATCGCAACTGGGATGACTGCTAAGGATGATGGTAGTATTGACCTCCAGGAACATTTGGGTGGAAGGGGAAGAGCGATTTTAACTTCCTCAAGTTCAACACAATATTCTTTTGAACAAGAGGGTTCGGAGCTTTCGATTTATACCCGTTATTTGGTGGAAGGTATTAATACTGGAGCAGCAGATACAGACGGTGACGGTCAAATAAGCATCGATGAATTGCACGAATATGCGAGTAATAAGGTACAGGAAGCATCTCCAGCAATGACTCCCAAGTTTTACCCGATGGAAGAGGGTTATAAGATTTTATTAGCGAAGTCGCATCAAGATGACCCCAAGTTGCAGTATCGTAAGGAAGTAGAACGACGTGCTAAAGACCCTAAAGGTGTGTTTTCTATTTCTGGATTAACAATTTTAGAATTAAAGCGGAAAGAATTAAAATTATCTCAAGAAGAAGCAACTGCAATTCAAGATGAGGTACTCCAACCCTATCGAGAGTACCAACATAAATGTTATCAGTACGAACAAAATCTGATTAAACAAGCAGATAAACAATTTCCATTTAATCGGATAATACAGAAAGATATCAAAGACCTTCAGCGATATTTAGGGTTGAGGAATGAAGATGTTTCTGATATTGAAAAACGGGTTTTAGCTCCAAAGCAAGAGTTGATTAATAAGGAGTTAAATAAAAAATCAAATCAAAAATTATCAGATAAATTGACCCAGGAAATTGAAGATAATAATCAAGTAATTATAGAAATAGATAAACAATCAGCTAAAAATCAAACAGGAGTACAAGTTAAAGAACCAGAAATAGAAGTTCCTGCATCAGATTATTATCAAAAAAAATTAATTACTCGAATATTTAATTCAAAGACAAATGCGATAGCAGGAATTTCCCTGATGATTGGATTCGGAGTTTTAGGATTTCAGATATTTAGTCCGGGAAATTCCTTGGTAGGTAACATTAACTCAGATAATACAATAAATGAGAATAATGAAAAAATTAATAAAAATTCTGAGATTAAACCCGTATCCTACAAAGTAGAAACGATATTAAATAAAGTTCCTGAAATCAAACATGCAACCCGTTTGAGAAAATTAAGACGTAGAATTTACCAACAAATAAATCAAAACTGGGAAAATCGTCAATCGATAAACCAAGATTTATCCTATCGTGTAATCACAGCAGGAGACGGTGCGATTCTAAGTTATCTACCTCTAAATGAATCAGCACAGAAATATATTAATCAAACACCCATTAACAAAGTAATTTATCAATCAAATAATCAAACAGCAATTACCAACGAACCAGTTGCTCAATTTCGGGTCAGATTTCTTCAAGGTGGAACTTTAAAAATTAATCCTTGGATTGGATATATTTACAAAACACCAGATTTACTTGGAACACAGATTACAGATACCGAGCGAGTTAAACAGCTAAAACAAAAACTCTACGATAATATCTCGAACCAGGAAGATACTTCCACATACGAAAGAAACTTAAAATATCGAGTAGCAGTAACAGAAGATGGTATTATTGCCGATTACGAACCATTAAATGCAGCTGCTTTTGATAATTTCCGCAAAACACCTTTACCAAAGATATTTTCAGAACTTTCTAAATCTAATATCGTAAATTCTATAGATGAAAAACCATTAGCTCACTATCAAGTTAGATTTGTGAGAAGTTCTAGTAGATTGAGAATTGAACCTTGGGAAGGGTATAGGAGAAGAGCAAAGGATTAATTATCGATTTCGTTAATATTGAATAATTATTAAAGCTATCTCTCTTCTGTCATTCTCCGGTTTTTACTAATATTAGAAAACTGTACTGGTTTCTTACAAGCTATAGATAGTAAGGGTTTTAAAAACTAAAATCAAAGAATTGACTAAATTTACCCCCTAATCTATATATCTAGATTTTATATTAGTAAATAAAGCCGCAATCGTTTTGTATACAAGGCTTTTGAGATTATAAAAAAACAAAATTTTTCGGAAAGTGGCAGAAGAGGGATATATTATCGAAAACAATGCTTAATCGTTAATAAAGACTATTGTTATAGTATCAAAATTTTTTATGGCAATTTTTAGTTGATTCCTTTACACTCGAAACCTCACCCCGTCCTCCGGACACCCCTCTACGGTGTACACACAAGTATACCCAGAGCGAGTTTCCAGTCTTGGCTACAAACATGTGTAACTATCTATTATTTTCACCAAAAATACGACAATCATCCAAAACTGAATTAAATTGTGCAACTGCTTCTTTTGGATTTTGACCCTTCATTGCACTTGTAACAATAAATTCATAGGGATTTCTTTTGATTCGCATAACTGTAGATATTGCTTCTTGATTAGTAAATCCCCGTTGGTAAACTAACCAAGCAGTTAAAACCTGTCCCGTTCTTCCAATTCCAGCGGAACAGTGGACTACTACTTTTTCATTTTGTCGATTTGCTTCTGATAGAAATGGTAAGATATTTTGGATTAATGTTTGACTATCAATTAAACTAAAATCCTCAATTGGTGACCAACAAACTTGTTTATCACCAAATTCTTTTTTATAGAAATCTAATAAATTTGAATAATTATTTAATTTCTTTTGAGCAAGTAAACAACAGACGCGCTTTATACCTTGGTTTTGCATAAACTCAATCCATTGATAAACCTTTTCATCATCATATTCGGGTCTTGCTGAACCATATATAATAGTCTCATTTTCGCTAGCAGGTGCAAATTTGTACATATAATAATTTGGATTAATTAATACAAGTATTTGTTTAGACAAGTAAGATTGAACGGTGAAATAACTGACATTTTTAATTGCTTCTTAAATACTGGTATAATTGGTGCAATTTCAAACAGCAATCAATGACTCAATTCATAGCTTTACTGGTTTCCTTAGCTATTGAAATTCCGATTATTTTATTGCTAATCCATTTTCTACAAAGATTTTCCTCTTCAGTAGAGTTATTGGCAATGTTTGCTTTAGCTTGCGGTGCTACTTTATTAACTCATCCCCTAGCATGGACGAGTAATCAAGTAATTATTTATAATTTAGCATTTCCAGCGAAGATAATTATAATTGAAGCAATTGTTATCTTTGTTGAAGGTTTTTTATATGCTCAGGTATTAGATTTAGGTTGGAAAAAAGGATTGTATTTATCTTTTATTGCTAATCTTGCTTCTTATTGTGTTGGACTGATTATTTTTCGATTGATGTAACAGGGAATAGAATATTATATTAAAGCTACTAATTACCAACCAAATCATGATTTTCTTCAGCCGGAATTGCGAAAGATAAAAGTAAAATTGGGAATTCGACCCAAGCATGAATTGCAGCTGCGATTGAATATAGTTTACGAGCATCGGTAAAAGATTGAGCAAAATAAATAAATATTAGCGTACTTAAAAATATTACTATTTTTTCAAATATATTTTGACGATTACACACCAAAAGATTACTGTGTTTATTTCTCTCCCAATTTGGTAATACACCTAAAATTACAGCATAATGCATGCATTGTAAAAACACCGCTGCGGAAAATGCATGGATTGCGATAAAAGATTTATGTAGCTCTTGGGGTACAAATGCACTTAAATGAAGTTGTAAGTTTCCAGCTTGAAGGATATTTGCTGAGGGTGCAACTAAATCTAAGGAAGATAAATAATTATAAGGATATCCGGAGATAATTACAGATGGAATCAGGAAAAAAACTATTACACAAATAAATAAAGCAAATTTCCGCTGCAATCCCCGCAATTTTTCCGCTATAAAACCTATGGGAGTAAGGTTATGTAAAACAGCAAGAATTAACATCATCAACGTGGGTATCCAAAATACTCCAGCAGAAAGAATAATACAAATTAAAATACCTAAAATTCCTAATTTCCAATTTTTCACTGTTAAAATTGGGATAACCAGGATAACTAAACCGATTACACAGACTAATTCTAAAGATACACTTATCGAAGAATTTAATATTCCAAGTAGTTCTGAAATTCGTAAATTAACTATTATCAGCAGCAGAATTACTATTTTCCTTTGTAAATCACTCTTTAAACGTTGATTAAAACGATAATTGACATAGCGTAACTCAGTTAAAACATGGGCTAGCCCAAAACTTGCTAATGTCAAAGTATAAGTAGCTAGGGGAAACGCTACCGATAGAAATGCAGCAGTTAATATTAAAAGAGTGGCTGGAATAATTTTCCTCATTCCGCTTTCTTCGATTTATTTGATTTCTTCCAGTAAGCAGCACCACCAATCAAAGACATGCCAAGAATTGGAACGTACCAAAGAAAAGCTGTATTATTATTTGAAGGTAATGGAAGCTTGTCTTCATCTATATAAGCTTTGGTTTCTGACTTATTATTTTTATAAATATAAGTAATTGAGTGATTTTTTAATCTCAAATATCTATCGTTAATTTCGGATATTTCATAATATTTCGCAACTCTATCTATTTGATAAATGCCCTTCATTGTTCTAATTGGACGAATTTTTTGAAGTGCAGGAATTAATTTAGATTTTTTACTTTCAAAATCTTTTATTTCATCACCTGTTTGTTTTGAAATAACATCTTCTTCTAAATTAATCTCTGATTTTTTTAATGCATAAACTTCAGCATATTTTCGATAACCATTCAAACCTAGACAATTCTCCGAATCTAATAACTTATTTGATTGTGGAAAATCACTACGTTCAGACTTTGTATGGGCTACAATCAAATAATCTGAATATTTATCAATATTATTAATTTTAAAACAATAATTTACAGGACTCTCATCCGGAGGTAAAACATCTGCTCGGACTAAAGATGGTTTAAATAAAGTTAATAAAATTCCTAAAGGGATTATCGAGATTAAATTCTGCTTACGAAATATTTTCACGTCATTAAATAAGATTACGACGTAATATTTATAGCCCAAATTTGTTTAATCTGCATATTTTTCTGTAGCCTGTAAACAATGTTAATAATAAAAATTATTGACGCTGTAATCTTTTGTGTTACATTTGTAGTGAAGTGGTAGTAGAGCTTCGCTATAGTTCGGGTTCAGTATACCCGACTGGTGCGTCGAGCAATGCTTAGAACGTATACCGCGAACAACTCGAAACTATTTCA
>CAKZYM010000119.1 GCA_937884685.1 uncultured Calothrix sp. | reverse complement strand
ACCTAGTTTATTCTGGTCTTAGTAAAATTTCTTTAAAGCTATAGCCTTCATTTTCGACTAACACATTGATATTTTGAGAAGAATATCCGGGATAATCTAACACCAAAACGTAGTTACCTGTAGAGAGATTATCAAAGAAGAATAATCCTTCCTTATTGCTTCGAGTGGATTTATCTGTTCCGGCAATGATAACTTCTACCTCAGATAAAGCTAAACCGGTTATTTCATGCTTCACCAATCCGGCGATCGCCACTTTTTTAGTGATGACAGCTGCATCTCCTTGCTTATCCAAAAAGTTGTCCACAGAAATAATCCGCTCCCAAACTCTCGGTACTGGAGTATGTTGTGAGTCAATAGGTACGGTAACAGTTAAATATAAGGCTGGACGTAAAGGTACATTCAAAGCACTCCATAAAGAACCAACTTCAATGGGAGGTTCTAAAGCAACGCTCATCGACAAGTTACCATAACGTCTTAATTCAGGAGCCAAAAACTGTTCCTCAAGAGAACGATGACGCAAAAGTAGCGATAATGCTTCACTCATCAAGTAATGTTCACCCAAAGCTGTTCTATCCCAAGCTGTTAACAACATTGAGACATCAAACCAATTGGGATTCCAACCGACGTTCGCACTTTGTAAATTTCGCGGATTTCTACGGTCAACTTTTCGTCCTGAATGCTGTAACTGTCTGCTCTCTCGAATGTCGTAAACATACAGATTGAGGGTTGGTATTGAACTCTCTTCCCTACGATTACCAAGGTGATTAAAATCTATTTGCTCGGTACTCGCTAAAGAAGTTCCTCCAGCCAAAATTTGAGCTAAGGATTGAAGAACATAGATAAGCATGAAGTCATGGTGAATTGTATCGGTGTAGATAAATCTAAGAGTATCTATATTAAGTTAAAGAAGTTAATTACCAGAAAGTCTATATTTTTTTGGCTTGTCAACTCAACTTTGGTATAGATGACTGAAAAATATAGCAGTTCTGGGTTGGATAGAATACACCCCTCTCCTGGTGGAAGGAGAGGGGCTGGGGGTGAGGTCTATCAAAGTGTATTTCACCCAACCGAAAAACGCTATATAGTACCGTTATGCGGAAGTAAGAAGTTTAATGTTTAGGCTTTTCAGCCATTTTAATGGTTGGTTTATTAACACAGTGTTGTGCTAGGTACAGTCTCATATTATAAAAGTCTTGTGGTACGGGTATTCCTGCCCGTAAGATTTATAGAAAACCCAACCACTCAGAATTTATCAAATTAAAAAATAAAAGCAGAAAAATTATCCCGAAACCTTAGATACTTTTAATGCATCACCTGGAAATCTTTTATAATCACTATACCCAAGAAAATTTCTAGTAGGAGCAAAATTTGGTGGTTGTAAAACAACCCAATTATATGATTTTCCACCAATTAAATTATCCCCATACATACCAACAGAAATTTCAGTATTTAAATCTCTTAAATCAATTGGTGAACCATAAAGTTTATTAATTTGCTCGGCAATTTGTGCAGAACCACTACCATTTTGAAGCTGTACTTTTGCAGATTCTAATTTACGAGCTTCATCGTACTTAACTTCAATTCTTCCTAAAGCAGTAAACCCCCCTCCAAAAAATCCCCTATCTTCTATATTTCCCTGCTGCATTTTCATATAAGCAGAAACGATTTTCTTTTGAAAATCTTGTGCTGATGGCGTTTCTTTTTTCATAATTTCCTGCATTGGGCGAGTAATTTCATTCTGTTCTCCCGAAGTTACCGCTTCGCGCCACAATTTTTGTGCTTTTCCCCTTCCTTCGGCAGAATTAGCAAGGAATTCATCAATTTTCTTTCTCATTGCATCTCCATAAATGTTTCTCGTTTGGATTAAAAAATCTCTCATTGCCAATTCTCCAGCTACCTTTTGCGCTCTACTAACTTCATTATTTAAAGCAGTTACTAATGATAATGCAGTACCGAATCCAGGAAATGAAGTTGCCAAAGCTGGCTGTAGATATTGTTCAAAACTTCCTTTGATTAAACCTTGAATTTGCGCTAAAAATACTTTTTGAAAATTAGCTTGGGCGCTTTTTTCTGGGGGAAAGCTCATGAATGTTTCAAAATTCTCTAACCCATTATCAAACGCATCTCGGACATTACCTAATTTGCCAACAAAGTTGGCGTAAAAATCATCAATAATATCGCTTCTGGCACCAGGAGCTAAACCAACAATAGTCGGCACTTCATCTTCTGTAAATGTAATTTCATTACGCTGTATTAAATGATTCAACTCAGCATTTTTACTAATAGCGGATTCCGTTTGATTGCGATGAATAGCTATATTCGCAAAGTCATAACCAAAAGAGCTACCACTAGATGCTTGTTCGGATTCTAAATTATCCTGGAGGTCTGATTCCAAATCACCAAAGCCACGAGCATGAAATATCGGGGATTTAGACTTAGAAACCTTTGGAGTTCTTTTATAACGATTGATTCTTAAACGTTTAACCATAATTGACTCTCAATAATATTTTTTTATTGCTATAAACCCTATAACTTTGGTCAGTTAGGATTTTATTCGCTTTTGAATTTTAGTAAATTATTCAAATTCATCCAGCTTCATATAACTAAATATACATAATACAGCTAGCTGCATTCTGCTATCGTTCGAGCCGTTTGAAATGTAAATTAGACTTCAATAAAAATTAATGTTTTTCTTTTTATCATTATATTACACTAACAATATCTAACAAAAAAATATTCAGAGAAGCGAGTAAAGCTATGGCTGTTGGCTTCCATCTCCAAACATTATCCAATGGTTCTAAAACTTCAGAATCTCTTCTATCAAAGGAATTAAATAGCTGTTACCAAATTCAGTCCGAACTGTTAAGTAATCATCAAAAGGTTTTATGCGCTCGAATTGTTTACTATGATTGCTTGTTACAGAAATATAAAGAAGTATATGATTACTCAGGTGAACAACTACCTTTTTCTTACGAGTTTTTAGATTATTTACGCTCTGAGGAATGGTTGATAGATTATCCTATAGTCGGAGAAATACATGAGTTAGAATTGAAAAAATTTCAATTGGTCTCTTGCATTTGTCCGATTAGTTATCGAAGCAAGAAGCCTGAATATATTCAAATTATTTCAAGAGGCAGGATTGAAATAGATTTGAAAAAATATCTCAAGAATATTGCTGTCTTATTAATGAAATATGAAGAAATCTTCTTGGGATATTTGAGGCAAAAATCAGAGATTGACTTATTAGAGCAAGTACTTCGTAAAGTTGGACATCAGTTAAGAAATTCCATTGGTTTAATTAGCTTGTATTCTCATAATTTATATCTAGGACTAGAAGATAAGAATAGTAAAGAGCAGGCTCAAACTATTCATAAGAGAATACAAGGCTTGGATACAGAATTAACTGAAATTATTGATTGTAGCCAAAGTGAAAAATTAAAAGTAAGTCAACAAGACTTAAGAAGTATAGTAATTGATAGTGTAAATACTTTACAGCCTTTAATTAGTCAAAAAAAGCTCAAACTTGAAATTTCTGATATTTCTACAAAATTAGAAATAGACCGCTTACAAGTAAAGCAAGTTTTCGATAATCTTCTGAGTAATGCCGTTCACTTTAGTCCTAATTGCGGAACCATTAACTGTAATTGGCAAGTGTTTAAAGAAGAAGTTTTTATTCAAGTTAGTGACGAAGGAAAGGGAATACCTCCAGAAGATTTACGCAATATATTCAATCCTTTTTATTCCCGTCGTTCTGGAGGAACGGGGCTTGGTTTAACTATTGCCAAAAAAATAGTTTTAGACCACCAAGGAAATTTATGGGCAAAGAATAATCTAGAAGGTGGAGCAGAATTTTGTTTGATATTACCGAAAAAGAGGGTTGTGTAGATAATGATTAATTAGTAAGGAGTAAAAGATATTAGCTGTTATCTTTTGATTTTTTTAATATAGGAAATATTCTATGAATTCATTATTGATGTATGGTTTGTTTATTGATGTATAGTTCTTAGAATATATGATTGAGAGTAACGAAATTTCTGCCCTACTGGTAGACGATGAAGTCTGCTTTCGTCAAGGTATAAGGAATTTGCTTGATTTTTACAGTAATCAAAATTCACTAGCGATAAATATTGTTGGTGAGGCAAATTCTGTTGATAGACTAGTTAAACTGACAGTGGAAACATCTCCAGATTTGATACTACTGGATTTAGAATTAGCTGTTGGCAATGGAATTACAGCTTTGGTTCTTTTGAAAGAGATATCCTATCAAGGGAAAATTCTAATATTATCAGGTCATCAAGAAGAAGACTGGATTTTCCGTGCTATGCAAGCGGGAGCATCTGGTTATGTATTTAAAAGTAAGATTGCAACACAATTATGTGAGGCTATTAATACTGTAATGAACTCTGATATTTATCTACCCTCAGAAGTAGCAAGTCGTTTCTTTAAATATTTTCAGAATCATTCAGAGTCGCCTTTGAGAACTTATCACAAGTTACGTATTACAGATAGAGAAAAGGAAGTTTTACGATTATTAAGCAGAGGTGTATCTAACGAGGAAATATCTAAAAATTTATACATCACATCTGCGACTGTCAAAGCCCATCTGACTAGTATCTTTAAAAAGTTGAAGGTTAGCAATCGTTCTCAAGCAATTGTAGCTGCAATTAAGTTAGAAATTATCAGTATTTGATTAATAGCTCTTTTCGCTATTTTCAATTTATTTACAATCAATTTATTTACAACATAAGAAAAATCCTAATGCATTTACCCGAATCCATATACAAAGAATATCCCTGTATATCTGCTAATCCTTTAAAGTGCGATCGCCCTGTTGAAACAATACAAGAATATAAAGGGGCTAAGTTTTGTGTGGAATGTGCTTTCCCTGCAATTTTAACTGAAAAAGCTGAGATTAAAGGCAGCGGAGGTATTTATCAGGTAAAAAATTATTTGGGTACCAGGGGATGGGGACGTTTATATTCTGGATTACACCTCAAAGATAAACAACCCGTAGTCATTAAGGAATATTTGCTTCCCAATCGTTGTTTTAATGCTGAAGAAACCTTTTCTCGTAAAGAGACTTTTAAACGCATTGGAGGTGTAAGTTTAGCAGATGGTAGAGTGCAAAACTTTCGTATTTTGAATACCTGGGAAGCGATTGCGGATGAAAAAGGAGAGCGCTGTTATCTAATCACTAAAGATGTAGAAGCACAAAAAACTTTAAGAGAATATTTACGAGAACAAGGTGCTATGACACCGACTAAAGTTCGTGAACTATTAAATCAAGCCTTACAAACCTTAGAATTTCTCCACAGTCAAAAGATTCGGTTTCCATCGCAACAAATTCAACAAGGTTTAGTTCACGGAAATATTAGTTTAGATAGTTTATTAATTGCAGAAACAAAAAATAAAAATTTTTATATATTTCTGTGCGATTTAGCTAATTGGGAAAATATTTTTATTCCACCCGCTATTACTCAACCTCCAATAGCAACCTATCAACAAGATTTAGAATCATTAGGTAAAATAGGATTTTACTTATTAGCAGGAAGAGATAAAAACGAGATTGGTGGTGAACTTTTAAATCCTAGAGAAGCAGAAAATTGGCAGAATTGTGATGAGTATTTAAAAGATTACTTGCTGAATTTAATAGGATATGGAACTCCATTTGATAGTGCTGAATCAGCACGACAAGCACTATTAAAGCTGACAGAGAAACACAATCAAGGTAGTTCCGCAGCAGATGAATCCGAGCAAACTAAAAATCAAAGATTATTTAAAAAATTATTAATACCGATAATTTCTTTATTGTTATTATTCCTAGGGTGGGGAGTTTGGTATGTTTTCTTTAGCAATCGCAATAAATCTGTAGCTGAAACATATGAGGCATGGGAGCAACTTAAACCAGAGTTTTCCGATGTTGATTTACCTCCAGGAAATTTTGACTATACCGCAGAAAGTAATAGTACTTGGAATGTAGTTTTAAAAAAAGACAGTGGGCAATTAGAAGATATATTAACTCATCCATTAACAGATAAGACTACCTCATTTATTTATAAATCTTTTACATCAGCAGATATTAGAGATATAAGTCAACCAATAAAAGAAGTACAAGCAAGAAATGAGATATTCTTTGCTATTACCAGTTTAGAAGATAAAATTACATCTACATCTGACTTAATTAAAGAAAAAATAGCTTACACTGGTTTATTAGTGTTTGTAGAATATCGCAAAAATCCCCAGAGCTTACATAAAAAATTACAGGGAAAAATCTCCCTTGAGGATTTACGTCAAATTTACACTGGTGAAAAGACATATTGGAATGAAATTGACTCAAAACTTGACAAAATAAAGATACAGCCATTTATTCCACAAGAGCCAGAAGCTGTATATCAATTTAAGAAAATAGTTCTTGGGAATAAATCTCGATATATTGCCAAATTTGAAAAAGTTGTGACCTCACAAAATGCAGAAACAACTATTACACAAGCTATTGAAACTGGGATAATTAGCTTTGGTACTTTAGGCAGAATTGGACATCAATGTTCGGATTTTTATCCTTTAGCAATAGTAAATAATAACCAAACGGTTCAACCGAAATATAGAACTACATCAAATGGGAGTCGTCCAATAAGTCTTTCCGATGGTAATTTATGTACAGCAGAAACTTACTTTGATGTAAAGAATTTTAAAAATTATCCTTTGGGTTATCCATTATATGTTGTTTACCCTAATGACAACACAAGAAATAAACCCGGTCAACAATTTGCAGAAATGTTAGGGAAAACTCAACGAGGACAATGTTTACTAAGTAAGGTAAGTCTTGTACCCTTACAACAAATACCCAATAAGGGTAATTGTAAAAAGTAAATCATATATAAATTTATTAATATGTCTACAACTGGTTGTCCGAACCCAAAATGTGAATACTTTAACCGCAGACTACCTGACAACATCAAATATTGTCCTTTGTGTAGTACCCCTTTAGGTAATGTTATTCCTGCGAAACCATCCCAGCCTACCTCTGCTGAACCACAACCAAATCCACCACAACCCCCTCCAGTAACTCAAAAATATCAACCACAACCTGCTCAACCAAACCCAAATTATCAACCACCACAACCGGTTCAACAACCCCAACCACTAAATAATCAGCAGGATTATCAAGCTCCTGTTAAT
>CAKZYM010000118.1 GCA_937884685.1 uncultured Calothrix sp. | reverse complement strand
CTCTGGAAGAGTAGGGCTACTCAAACAAAGCCCACCTGCGTGGGCTAAATTCGGCACATCTTTATAAAGAAATGGTATAAGGAGCAGTTAATTACGGGGTGGGGTTTCTTGAAATTTATATTTTATGGTTCAGGAAATAAACGCGGTAGTAGAATACCTGTACAAGCTGCGAGAAATGCCAAAATAGAATTAGTTGCTTCTTGAGAAAAATGTTTAGACAACCAGCTTAATTCAATTTTTTGTAATGGAAATTCTGGATACAAACCAACAGCAATACCTTTACTCTCTCCAAAAAATAAAGTATTTAGACCTTGAGGTGATTGAGTTTTAATTTGAATATTTCGTATTTTTTTAATCCCTGGCGTTTTTGATAGGACAATTAAAAATTGATTTGGCTCTAGCTCTATTTTTTGGCTTCCCATTCTAACTTGACCTTCTATAATTGTAGAATTTTTAATTTCATCTGTGACATTATTTGTAGTGTCAAATCTTGAGAAGCTAACATTACTAACTTCAATATCTCCTCTCAGCCATTGTATTTCTGTAATTGCATTTTCGCTTTGATTATTTTCTGGCAAGTCAATAAATAAATGTGTTGGTGATAGAATTGATAGAAATAATTCATCCACTTGAGGAGAAAACTGCAAAGATATTTCTTCGCCATCTATAATATCTAATGCAGGTATATTAACCATTGCTAAGTTAACTATTAATGGCTTTTGTCCAATATATAGTTTTAAATTACCAACAGCTTCTTGCTTTTTATTTAACTCACTCAGAGGCAAAATGTCTGGAGAAAGACAAGCTTCTGTATTCATCCCAGCCTCTTGAAGGCAAAAAGAAAGCTGGTTTTGTTTAGAATTATAAGTGAGTTGATTAACTTGGCTTGCTGGATGTAAACGTAGTTCTTGAATTTCAATTTCACTGTCTGGAGAATTTGCAGGAGTAAAAATTAAATTACTTGTAGTATTTTTTAGCTCAATTGTAAGTTCAGTCAATTTAGCCAATTTCTTGTTTAACTCAGGTTCTGAGCTAGAAAAGCTTCCTGTTAAAGTTATAGGTTGAAGTATAATTCCTTGAAGGTCTATGTTTTTTATATTATTGATAGATTGTAAAAATAGTTTTTCTGTTTGCCCAGTATAATTAAAACTCATTTCTTTGACAATCAGATTTCCTTCAAAAACGTAGCTACCAGGAAAGAAAAAATAACCGATAATAATTATTAACCAAAAAATCATCAAAAATATTACTAAAATTTTATCCCATCGTTGTTGACGACGTAATAACACAGCAAATTTTCTAAAACTTTTTAATAACCATCTGCATAAAAGTTTTAACAGTTTAGTTAATGTTTTAAAAGCTGTTTTACTCCAGCGTAATTTTTGTATTTTACGTCTTTTATTTGGGGAAATTTTTCGTTTGGGTTTGTTAGACATAGAAAAGCTGAATTTACAGGAATTGAATTACAGCCATCTCGGATTATGCCTGAATCGGAAAGTACGTCTTTTCCCTTTACCATTTACAATGTAAAGTTCGTATATTCCAGCAGGAGCCTTACCATATTTCCAAGTCAACGTAATATGTCCTCGTCGAGGGGTCTTACGGGGTTTACTGAGTATAGTTTTACCATTACGGCGAATCTTGAAAATCGGAAAAGTATTGCGTCGGGGACTATTAATAATAAATTTGTATTTGCCAGAAGATTTTCCCAAAATCACGGGGAAATAAATACGATTTGAATTTCGATTAATATATGCTAAAGAGCGTAGTTTTCTCCAAGGAATGGCTGCACGTCTGAGAACACCAGTTTTAAGGGGAAAGTTAAAACCAAAAGCAGTATAACGAGCCTTTACCCGGTCTAAACGATAGTTCCTGAAAAAAGATTGTACTTCAATGATTGGACGCGTTCTACCAGTCCCGCGAACGCGAATATTAAGGGTTTTAGGATAGCGATTAATATTACTAGTGGAAAAAGAAATCAAATCAAATGTACTACTACTAATATTTCGCCTTTGTAATCCTTCACAACGATTATTTTCTCGACGCACGTAAGCTAGAGAGCGAGGGTTCCTTGTTCTTGGACAAGCTTGAGCAACTTTGGGATTGAAGCAAAAAAGTAATAAACCTATGAATAAAAGTTTGTAGTTAAACGAGCTTCGATTGTTAATCATCTGAATTCTCAGTAAATCAAACCAAGATTAAGGATTATTCATGGATATTACATAGTGATAGCTAAACATACAAGTGATTTAAAATACGTTTTTGGTATGTCTATTTGAATTTAAGATTTATTTAAAATACCCCAAGAACGCAGCTTTTCGATGATAATATCAATTCGATAAGCAAATCCAACCCCTCTTGTTGCTGGTTGAATGCCAGTCAGGTCTTCAACTCGATTAGTATCAACATCTTCTTGGGAACGGATACTTACCATCATCCCAATAACTTGTCCTTGGTCATCGACCACCGGACCACCAGAGTTACCTTCAGCAACATTGGCATCCAAAGGAATAGTACTTTCGTAGCGAGAATAATTCATAACTTTACCATCAGCAGTATTCCAAGGATTATTTGTAGTAATTGGATGTCCAATGATTTTGACATTAGTGCTGCGTTTCACTCTCCCGGTAAGAAATTTTAGGGGTTGAATATCTGGGGGTACACCTTTTACTTTGAGTACTGCTAAATCTGGTTCTTCGTTATGCTGCTCAATAGTTGCTTGGTAACGAGGACGTTGGGAATTTGGAAGTTCGCTGAAAAAAGCCACCTCAATTTTTTTACCCAATTCTTGAGAGCGTCTATCTGCTAAAACATGACGATTTGTCACAATCCAAACAGTATCACCCTCGCGTTTGATTACCCAACCACTACCGACAAAATTATTATCATCTTGAAGAACAGTACGTATCCAGGCTGTAGAACGCAAGATTTTTACCAAAGGTTCGTCTTTTTCATCGGGTACGTGGTTGCGATCGTCAGTAATCGGGGATTTTGGATCGCGTTGTTGTTCTAATAGCCTTTTCGCTTCATTGAGATTATTTTTAGCAGTGGTAAAATCAGTATCAAAAGTAATAGCACTCTCGAATTCAGATATCGCTTTTGTTAGTTTCCCTTGTTCTTGTAATGCTAAGCCTAAACCATTATGTGCGATTGCATGGGAATTGGTAATTACCCATTTGATACTTCCTTCTCTTGTGGTTAAAATTACATCTGGTAATTTTAAAGCTTCACGATAAGCAATAATTGATTCATCCAGTTTATTTTGTTTCCTTAATACTTCACCCAACATGGCATAGGCAAAAGCACTAGGGTCGAGCTTAAGCGATTGGCGAAGAGATGAAGCTGATTCATCTAGCTTTCCTAAATAATAAAGTGCTTCACCTACATTCGCTATAGGACTTGAATCGAGGGGGTCTATTTCAAGTGCTTTTTTATAGTATACAATTGCTTGTTTAAATTTATTTTGTGAAACTAAAACTTCTCCTAAGCTATTGTAAGCATCTGTAAGTTTTGGGTCGAGCTTGATGGCTTGATGAGAAGCTTTTTCCGCTTCTTCGTATTTTAAATCTAAATTTAATCCATAACTTAGCACAATCCAAGTCCAAGCATTTTTTGGTTCAATCTCGACTGCTTTTCTAAAATATTGAACAGCTTTCTCTGTGTTTTTTTGTGTAGCGAGTTCGACACCTAAACCAACATAACCAAGGATTGATTTCGGATTAATTTCTATGATTTTTTGAAAAGCAGCTATTGCCTTATCAGGTTTTTTTTGTTCGCTGAAAAACCTCCCTAAGCTAAAATAAGCATTAGTAGATTGTGGGTCGATTTCAATTGCTTAACTATAAGCAGCAAGCGCTTCATCTAATATCTTTTTAACACTCAGAAAATCTCCTAAATCAACATAAGCAAAATCATTTTTAGGG
>CAKZYM010000117.1 GCA_937884685.1 uncultured Calothrix sp. | reverse complement strand
GCAGCTAAATCACGCATTGCTTGCAACTGTTCGTTGTGAGACATTTGCTTGATTTGATTGAGCAGACCTTCTGCTAATTGCAATCGTGCTGCACCTGTAGCAGCAGGAGTAATAGAACGTCCCATTTCGGTATATGCAAACCAAAGCACTGCTAATTGGTCGTCTACCGAAAGACCTTTGAATACATTCACAGTGGAATTGACTGCATCAATCAACTGAGTATCGTAATCGAAAGCGTTGGAAAAACCGTTTTTAATTGAATCTGTGGAGAAAGTCATATCAGGCACCATTTTTTGTAAACTTCGTAGCGAACTACTAACGCGCTTGAAGGCTTGTCTGTATGTTGCTTTACCTTACACTTGCTATTTTGCATACAAACTTTACAAATTGCAAATAAAATTTACAAATAGGTTAAATAGTAAATACAAAACAGGGGATCATAATAGCCGTATATGATAGGGGTGCCGTTTTCGGGCAAATATTAAAATAAGATAAATGAATCAATTATCTTCCCTCAGCAGCAGACAAATTAAAGAAAAAGCGCTAGAGATTGGGTTTCATAAAGTCGGCATAACTGCTGTAAATATTGCAGAGACTCAAGTGCAGAGATTACAATCATGGTTAGCTTTGGGTTATCATGCCGATATGGAATGGATGCGTAATCCGAAGCGCCAGAATATAAAATTAGTCATGCCAGAAGTGCGATCGCTAATTTGTGTGGCGTTAAATTACTATACAGAGCATCAACGTCCCGAAAAAAAAGAGTACGGAAAAATTTCTCGTTATGCTTGGGGAAGGGATTATCACAAAGTAGTCCAGAAAAAATTGAAAGCATTTTCAATTTGGTTGGAGTCATTTGGTGAAGAAATTAAAACCAGACATTATATAGATACAGGGCCAATCCAAGATAAAGTTTGGGCACAGCAAGCGGGAATTGGTTGGATTGCGAAAAACGGAAATGTAATTACAAGAGAATATGGTTCTTGGGTCTTTTTAGGAGAAATTCTCACAAATTTGGAACTAACTCCAGATACTCCTCATACCCAACATTGCGGAAACTGCACTAAATGTATTGAAAGTTGTCCCACCGATGCAATCACAGAGCCATTTATAGTAGATGCAAATCGCTGCATTGCTTATCATACTATTGAAAATCGTGATGATGAATTACCCGAAAATATTGCTGAGAATATGCAAGGTTGGGTAGCTGGGTGCGATATTTGTCAAGACGTTTGTCCTTGGAATCAACGTTTTGCAAAAAATACTGATATAGAAGAATTTCAACCTTATCCTGGGAATATTGCCCCCAAGCTGATAGAATTAGCCAGAATCACAGATGAAAATTGGGACAAGCAATTTCCGGCATCAGCATTACGGCGAATTAAGCCACAGATGTTAAGAAGGAATGCCCGTGCTAATCTTAAAGCATCGCGGATACGGCGAAAGGAATGACTCAGAAAGTAATTATTTTTGATTTTGATGGCACAATTGCCGATACAGTAGATGCGCTAGTAAGTATTGCCAACAGTTTAGCTGTAGAGTTTAGTTTCGCACCGATTACTCCAGAAGAATTTTTATTACTCAAGAATTTAACTTCTAGGGAGATTTTTAAGTATTCCGGAATTCCCTTATTCAAAATACCTTTTTTGCTAAAGAAGGTAAAAAGAGAGTTAAAAAATAAAATTCCCGAACTAAAACCGATTGAGGGAATTCCAGAAGCTTTATTAGAATTAAAGGAAAATGGTTCGAGATTAGGAATTATAACTTCTAATTCCAAAGGTAACGTCAAAGAATTTCTCAAAATAAATAATTTAGATAATTTCTTTGAGTTCGTCCATACCGGAGTCACAATCTTTGGGAAAACTACAATAATTAATAATGTCTTGAAGCAGAAACAGATAAAAACTCAAGAAGTAATATATGTAGGTGATGAAACCAGAGATATCGAAGCTTCAAAAAAAGCGCAAATAAAAATCTGTAGCGTCACTTGGGGTTTTAATTCAGAAGAAGCATTAGCAAAAGAGCATCCCGATTTTTTAATTCATCATCCCCGAGAATTGGTGGAAGTGGTGAACAGTTATCAGTGAACAGTTATCAGTGAACAGTGAACAGTTATCAGTTAAGTACAAATTATCTGAACTCCTAATTCCGAACTCCTAATTCATAACTCCTAACTCCTAACTCCTAACTCATAACTCCTAACTCCTAACTCCTAACTCCTAACTATTTTAAGAAACAGCAACAGTACTCAAATCATCTGGAGTTAGATTTGAATGTACAACTTCGCCATCCCGGAACCAAACAATACGTTGTGTTTGGCTAGCAACTTCTGGCTCGTGAGTTACCATCACCACCGTAATTCCGGTAGAATTAAGCTCGGTAAAAATATCTAGTACTTCTTGAGTTGTTTTAGAATCAAGCGCTCCGGTTGGTTCATCAGCTAAAAGTACAACGGGACGATTGACAATTGCACGAGCTATCGCTACACGTTGCTGCTGTCCTCCCGATAACTGATTCGGTTTATTATTCAAACGTGGTTCTAAACCAACTCGCTTTAAAGCTTCAATAGCTCTATCTTTTCTTTCAGCAGTAGGTACGCTAGCGTAAAGCATCGGTAGCATAACATTTTCAAGGGCTGTCAGCTGCTGTAACAAGTGGAACTGTTGGAAAACAAAACCTAATTTTCTATTACGAATATGTGCCAATTGGGTATCATCCATTTGTGCAACATCCACATTGTCTAAATAATAATTACCTGACGTAGGACGGTCTAAACAACCAATAATATTCATAGCTGTAGACTTACCCGAACCGCTAGGTCCCATAATCGAACAATATTCGCCTTCTTCTATAGTTAAATTGACATCGTTAAGCGCTTTTACCTGAGTTTCCCCGTCACCGTAAATTTTAAAAATATCTTCTAAACGAATTATTGTATTAGACATTTTGGATTTTGGATTTTGGATTTTGGATTTTAGATTTAAGGAGTTAGGAGTTAGGAGTTAGGAGTTATGAGTTAGGAGTTAGGAGTTAGGAGTTAGGAGTTAGGAGTTAGGAGTTAGGAGTTAGGAATTAGGAGTTAGGAGTTAGGAATTATTTGTATTTAACTGATAACTGTTCACTGATAACTGTTCACTGATTACGCGCTTCTTAAAGCAATAATTGGGTCAAGTTTGGCAGCTCGACGTGCGGGAACTACGCCGAAGAATAAACCGATTGTCCCAGAAATTCCGACGGCGGAAATGATTGCTACAGTTGATATTCCAGCTTCTAAAGGGCTAAAAGCTGCTACTAACATTATCCCACTTACGCCAACCGCTGTACCAATTAAACCTCCAGCTGCTGAAACAATTACAGCTTCAATCATGAACTGTAATAAAATATCTTGTTGAGTCGCACCAATTGCTTTTCTTAATCCAATTTCTTGAGTACGTTCGGTAACGGAAACTAACATAATATTCATGATACCAATACCGCCAACAAATAAGGAAATACTCGCAATTGCAGCTAACATAATTGTTAACGCACCCGTTATTTGACCGACTGTTTTTTGAGCTTCTTTTTGAGAACGAACGGTAAAATCATCTTCACCAACAATCCTGTGTCGCAAACGCAATAAATTTCTAATTTGAAATTCTGCTGCATCTACACTATCGTCATTAATAGCAGAAACTACGAGATAATCGAGAGCAATTCCGTAGGGAGAATTTTTTCCGATGAGTCGGTTTGCTGAAGTTGTAATGGGAATTATTGCAGCTTCATCGTAATTAGCACCCCCCAATCCCGAACCTTTACCAACTAAAGTTCCAATAATTTGAAAGCTGGTGTTTTTAATTCGTATTTGTCTTCCTAAAGGATTAGCACTACCAAAAAGTTTTTCTGTTAAATCAGCACCTAATACAGCTACTTGATTGCTACGTTTGATATCTATTTCACTAAAAAAACGCCCTTTATCAATCTCAAAATCTCGTACAAGCGGAAAACCTGGGGTAGTTCCAATGATGTTTACGTCGGTATTTCTATTACCATAAGTTACTATATTCCTTCGATTTAATTCTGGTGCAACTCCAGCAACTGTAGGAACTTGAGTTGCAATAGCTTGAGAATCCGCCAACACCAAAGTTTTAGGAATTTCAAAGGTAATCCGTTGAGTTTCTTGATTCCCTGGAATTACAAATAATACGTTTGAGCCAAAGGATTCTAACTGTTTATTGACAAATTTCTGTCCCCCTTCTCCGATACCAATCATCGCAATTACTGAAGCATTACCGATAACAATACCTAGCATTGTTAGAGCGCTACGTAATTTATTTGATAGCAGGGTTTTACCTGCCATTTGTACGCTTTCTGTAAAATTCAT
>CAKZYM010000116.1 GCA_937884685.1 uncultured Calothrix sp. | reverse complement strand
AATAAGTAACACTCAAATATATATTTATATAACAACAACAACATAATAGTTAGACTCCGTTGTAGAATTAGACTATACATGACAAAGATTTTTCACAACAATTCGATAAAACTATCTCTTCAGAGAGGGATAGACCCAAACACAGAGAAAGTAATATGGATAGTCTTAGATGGTGACTATCAGATAGTAGAACCAATCCAAAGATATCTAACTTTTCTTAGCACTAATAAGTCTCATAACACGGTAGAGAGTTATGGATATGATTTAAAGGCTTGGTGGGAATTTCTAAATATAAATCATTTAGATTGGCGAAGTGTTCAGATTTCAGATTTAGAAGATTTTGCTTACTGGTTGCGAGTCAACAGTAACACCACAAAAATTATTCCTATCAAGCCTTTTCAAGCGGTTAGGACAGAGAAGACAGTTAATAGAGCTATAAGTACAATAGGCGGTTTTTATGAATATCACATTGCGAATAAGACAGTAAATTTTAAACAGTTTGAGCGGTTTTTCATGCCGGTAGGAATTAGACGTTCTCGTTTCTTACAAGGTATATCCAAAGCAAAACCAGCAAGGAAGAAATTAGTTAAATTAAAAGAGCCAAAAACATTCCCTGGATGCCTCACAAATGAACAGGTAGAAGTCTTAGTGAATGCTTGTCATCGGTTGCGGGATAAACTGATTATACTGATGCTGAATGGTACAGGAATAAGGAAAGGAGAATTATTAGGACTTAAACATGAAGACATAGGGGATTATGGAGATAATTTTATTAAAATCGTAAACAGAATTAACCCTTATGGTATTAAAGTTAAAGGTAGGGAAAGAGTAATTCCCATAGCTCCAGAAATGTTACAAATTTACAATGAGTATCTAATTTATGAATATCCAGAAGTTGAATCAGATTATGTGTTTATAAACATCTGGGGAGGAGAAATTGGAAAACCAATAAATCCCAGAGTTCTTAACACCATGTTTCGTAGATTATCGTCTAAAACAAATATTAAAGTTCATCCACATCTTTTTAGACATACATACGCTACACGTCTTTTAAAAGCAGGGTATTCACCAGATAGAGTCAAGCATTTACTCGGTCATTCATCAATACAAACCACATTAGATATTTATTCTCATGTCCAGCATGAAATCAATTTGATGGAAGTAGTAGAGAGAGAAAATAATGAATAATTTAATTGCTTCAGAATTTGGGCATTTATATAAAAACACAGCAACACAAAAGCTTTTACAAAATCCATTATTGGACAAAGATATTTGGGATATAGAAGTTGATTTAGGATTGGAAGTTGCACAACATAAAACTCTACGGAATTTTTCTTTCAAATGTTTATCTCAAACTTGGTTAAAATTACTTGCAAAATTTTATATCCTGTCTAAAGCTCATACTTATAGTTCTGGAACTCTTGCAAAGTATTTAGATTCATTAAAACTTTTCTCTAAATTTTTGAAAAAGTTTAATATAAAAAGTTACAAACAAATTGATAATCAAGTTTTTAATGAATTTGATTACTATTTACATAGCTCACCAAAATCAGAAGTTACTATTGGCGGTTACTATAGCGACTTGTCAAGTTTTTTTGATAGCTGCCGTGTAGAGGGTTGGCTAGATATTAACACTTATTGGTTTAAAGGTAAACGAATAAGAACAAGTCAACCGAAAAACGATGAAATAAACTACATACCACAAGAAGTTTGGAATCAACTGCAAGAAAATCTTCACCTGTTACCAGAGCAAATACAAAGGATGGTAATGATTATTCGAGCTACTGGTTTAAGAATTGGAGAACTGCTTAATTTACCACTTGATTGTCTTAGAAATAGAAATAATCAATGGAGGTTAAGATTCAAAACAGAGAAATATAAAATAGAAGATGAATTGCCACTAAATTCAATAGAATTGGTAGCCATTATTCAAGAACAGCGTAATTATATTATCAAATTGTTTGGCAATAGTTACAAAAACTTGTTTTGTAGTAGTAGACGTAGAAAAACACATGACTTTACAGAATTCGGTACACCTATCCCAAAAGTTATGTATTTAGGCACTTTTAATAAATGGTTAAATAAGTTAAGTGAAAAAGCAAATATATGCTCTAAAAATGGTGAACTATGGCATTTTAAATCTCATCAGTTTAGAAAAACTGTGGCAACAGTAATGACTAATGCAGGAGTTAGAGATTTAATTATCCAGAAATATTTAAGACATCGTTCTCCTGATATGCAAAATTATTATAAACATCTTCTTAAACAAGTATTAGGCTCGGAATATCAAAAGTTAATCCAAGAAAAGAAATATGTAGATATTACAGGAGAAGTGGTGCATTCACATAAACCTAAAAATCCGATAACAGAAATGCTTCGTCGTAGAATGTACCAAATAACAACGCAGTATGGAGAGTGTCATCGTCCTACTTTAAAAAAGCCTTGTCCAACGGTTAATGCTTGTTGGAAATGCTCTCAATGGCGAGTATGTAGTGATGATTTACCCTATCTCAAAGAAGATTTAGAACGAGTAGAAAATGAACTAAAAACTGCTAAAGATTTTGGTATGTCTAGACAACAACAAGGTTTAGAAGACGATAGAAATGCTTTGAATAATTATATTAAAGGATTGGAATTAATCGGATGATTAAAGTTGATTGGAAGAAGGACTATAAAAGAGAATTTATTTGTCCTAAATGTGAAAAAGATTTTATGAAATTGAATGGTAATGGTTATGGAGGAGAACAAATGTTTAAATGTTGCTCATGCGGAGTAAGGAAGAAAGTATTTTGCTCTTCAAGACGCATATGGCTTGCTCCAGATACTAATTTAAGATGGGTTAGTCGTCAGAAAGTAAGTGATTTTATATGTCCTGAGCCTGAATGTAATAGCAAAACTATTGAATTCTATGCGATACAAAAATGTAGAACATATTTTAAATGTAGTCATTGTCACACAGTAATTTCTGGCTCAGTTGAAAACTCTCGTAATAATCGTAGCCGTTTTAGTAATGAAAAATTCACCATAATGCCATTTAATTATGATAGTAACACTTGGGATTTAAGAAGTATTAATTGCTCAATAATCGATGAATCTGATACTAAATATATAATTAACTTTGAATCCGTTAAATATATATGGTTTAGAATATTGGTTAAAAAATATATTTATTATCTTTGCAAAGTTGGCATGTCTTTAAAAACGATAAATACCCATATGTCAGGACTTCGCTCATTTTCATTTTATTTATCTGATAATTATATTATTGATATTGAACAAATCAATCGCAGCCTTATACTTGATTTTATTAGTTGTCAAACCACTACGAACATCACTAGACTGAGAATACGGACATTAAGAGATTTTTTGACTACTGGCACAATTCAGAAATGGTTCAAATTTGACCAGGACATAATTAGAGATGAAGATTATCCAAAGTTGGTAAAAGCAAGTCCTGACCCAATATCTGATACTGTTAGAAAACAGATTGAAAATAAACTACATCTAATACCATTACCTATTGCTCGAATGTGGATTATTGGATTCTTTACTGCTATGCGTCCAGCGGAATTAGCCTCATTAAGAAAAGATTGTTTAATACAAGAAGGGGATAATTGGAAGATTGTATGGAATCGTTCAAAAGGAAAAGACCAACACGAAGTTCCAGTTACTAGAGTGATTGCTAAAGTTGTTCAAGAACAACAAGAATATATTCACAATTTATGGGGTTCGGATTGGGATTATCTGTTTTGTCATTATCGTAATCTTTCTACAAAGGTTCCAAGTCAACCAAAGATAAAGCCAGTAAAAATACAAATTAATAGTGACAATAAGGCATTTATAAAATGTATAAGATGCTTAATAAATGCAGAAAATATTAAGGATGAAAATGGTCGTTTAGCCAAGTTTACAGCTAGT
This sequence comes from uncultured Calothrix sp., assembly GCA_937884685.1. Classification (GTDB taxonomy): domain Bacteria; phylum Cyanobacteriota; class Cyanobacteriia; order Cyanobacteriales; family Nostocaceae; genus Rivularia. Next base: position 1,691 of record CAKZYM010000116.1, on the reverse strand, counting down.
CTAATAAGACCTACAAGACTTACTCAACTATTTGAACAAGGGCATCCCACCGCTGTAGTTAGTTCTTGGGCAGGGCATAAAGAATTAGCTACAACTAGCCTTTACTACATAAAAGTAAGTTGTGAATTAATCGAAAAAGAAGCAGGACATATCCAAAAAGCTTTATTTAATGATTCCGGTAATCCTTTGTATTATGAGTCAATGCCCGATTCATTTTGGAAGAATCCAACTGCACATAAATTGGATTTACCATCAGACCATATAAACACTCCTATTTATGGCTATTGTGGATTACCTTTAGACCAACGTTGTGACAAATTTCGTGCTTGCTATACTTGCTCTTGCTTTGTTGCCACCCAAGAGAAGTTACCCCAATACAAGAAAGTCCTTTCTCAATTAATACAGAAGAAGAAAAATGCATTGGCTGACGGTCATGACGTATTAGTTGAACAGTTTAGTAAGCAAGCAGAACAGTTAGATAAAATTATTAATGCTTTGTCAGGTGTACAATGAATAAAGATAATCTGAAACAATACCGAATTGACAATTTAAAGCAAGCACAAGCAACGCGTAAACAAGATTCTTTGAACCGAGTAAATGAAGCAATTAGTCAATTGCAGAAAAGGCATGAAAAGATTAATTTTCGTACTATAGCTTCAGTTGCCAATGTTAGTGTTTCTTATTTGTATAAATATCCTGAGATTAAACAACGCATAGCAGAAATAAGAAATGAGCAATCATCAATGGTTCGTCAGCAATTGAAGCCAACTGTATCAACATCCCAAGTCAAAGTACAAGCTCGTCTTAAAGAACGCATCAAAGGATTAGAGAATGAAAATAAAGAGCTACGGCGTAAAAATGAAGCATTAGCAGGACAAGTTTATCGCGTTCATCAACTAAACGAACTTATAGAACGTCAGCAATCGACTATTGAAGATTTAGAAAGTCGGTTGGAGCAATGTTCCTTGAATAATCCAAAATTATCATCAAAAATTACACCAATTACTCAAAAGCGTACTAAAAAGTTGCTTGAAAGTCGTAGTCAAATTGATTCAGAATTAAAGACTTTAAATATTAGAATCAATTCTACGTTATCTAAGCTGATAGATAATAATCCAGAAGAAGTAGTTTTAAATGCTATCTCTTCACTTAAAGAAGGATTATCTAATAAAACTGTAAGGAATAAGACAGGTTTCTTAGTTAAAGCAATTGAAAATCAATGGATAGCTAATGATAATTTTGAGGATAAAGTAGAACAGAACATATTTAATGAATGGTTTCTACTAGCTAACTCTAAAGGATTAGTTTCAGCTTCTACCAATTTTGATGGAGTATTGCACGTTCTTACTCCAGATGATGAATGGGTTCCTTTTGAAAAAATGATTAGTAAATACCCTTTAGAAACATTGAAAAATTAAGATTCAGATTGTAATGCTTGATTGCCAATTACTCGGAGCTTTTGTTGAAGAAAGGAACGTTGTAGAAAAAGAATTTATGTTGTGTAAAGCTTCAACAACATTGGAAGTACCGTAGAATAAGTGTTGTTGTTGTTATGTATTACATAAACTGTATCAACCTTCCGGTCTTACGATTTGTGCTAGGAGAAACGAAGCCTGTTAAAATCAGAACTATAGGTGAACCGTCAATCAAAGATGCCCCTTCCCAAACGACGTAACTATTTTTCAACATAC
>CAKZYM010000115.1 GCA_937884685.1 uncultured Calothrix sp. | reverse complement strand
ACTGTTAACTGTTCACTGTTCACTGTTCACTGTTCACTGTTGGATGTTCGCTGACAGCAGTGTGGCTAAAGTTTCTGGTTGTTTCCCAAACTACTAAATTATTGTTAACTGTCGTTGAGGACGGTTGATGTAAAGCAATTAATTGTGTCAAAGTTTTCTTTAATTGTGTACGGGGAATGATTTCATCTACAAAGCCATGCTTGAGTAAATCTTCCGCGCTTTGAAAGTCTTCGGGTAATTTTTCGCGTTGGGTGTGTTCAATTACTCTTCTACCTGCGAAACCAATAGTTGCTTTTGGCTCTGCCAAAATTATATCGCCTAACATGGCAAAACTCGCAGTCACTCCACCAGTGGTAGGGTTAGTCAAAACGGGAATGTAGAGAAGTTTTTGTTGACGATGGAGTTCTAGTGCTGCTGAAACTTTTGCCATCTGCATCAAGGAGAGCAATCCTTCCTGCATTCTTGCTCCACCAGAAGTACAGATAATCACTACAGGATAGCGTCGCTGGGTCGCTTGTTCAATCAAACGTGTTAGCTTTTCCCCGACAACGGAACCCATGCTAGCACCGATGAAGCGGAAGTCCATTACACCTAAAGCGATAGGTAAACCGTTAATTTCTCCCAAACCGGTTTTAACAGCATCTGTCAAACCAGTTTTTTCCTGCATATCCCGCAAACGGTCGGTGTAGGATTTGCGATCGCGAAATTGTAGAGGGTCTGTGGGAAGTAAATGGTCATCCATTTCCACCCAGGTATTGGCATCTACTACTTGACGAATGCGCTCATCACTATTAACTCTATTGTGATACCCACATTCGGTACAGACCATTTGATTTGCTTTCAGGTCTTTTGTATAGGTCAATACACCACATTTACTACATTTATGCCAGAGTCCATCAGCAATTTCACGTTCTTGACGCTCAACGCTAATAGATTCTGTTTTACGTCGGTTCGCAAACCAATCAAATAAAGATTTAAAACCGCGTGTTTCGTCGTTGTTTGCCATGTGTATCTTATGCAAGTGAATTTTATGTCAAATTTAATCAAGAATACGGGAGATTTTAGATTCTTTCTTTTGTATGAATGTTAAAAATCTATAACCTTTCACACAAGAAACTTATATTATTCCTGAATGTTTTTCTAAGCAATGGGGATAAGAAGATAATCATCTGTGCTTGTCAGCTTAACGAAAATATGTAAACTAATTCAAGTCTTAGACTATAAGTCAGGTATAACTACTTGAGCCGAAATGCAGTTAGCAAGAGACAATGCGACACTTTATAGTTATTTTATTATTGTCTAAAATACAGTCGCTCAAGTAGGAAACTCAACTACATTCAGATTTGATTGTCCTGTTCGGGAATCTCTAATGCAAGTTTCGTAAATCAGTTTATTCGTACAGTACAACTTCTGTTTTTCTTCTAAATTCGATTCTTCATCGAAGATTTTCCCAGCCACAGCAAGATAATACCAAATTGTTAAAAGATTATGGGGTAATGAATTTTACAGTTATTAAGTATCTGAGAGGAGTTAGGAGTTAGGAGTTGAGAGTTAATTAGTTCAAACTTCTTCTTGTCTCCCTATTCCCTACTCCCTACTCCCTTCCCTTAAAAAAATAATCGTAAATAATTTGATAAAATCATTTCACCGCTAAAAAGTGTAATGGCTGAACCTAAAGCAAGATAAGGACCGAAAGGAAAGGGTTTATTTCTTCTAATATTTTTTTGTTTGAGGAGAGTCGCGAAACTTTCTCCTACAACTCCTGAAATACAAGCAATTAAACTGGCTAAAAGTAAATATTTCCAACCCAACCAAGCTCCCATCATTGCTGCTAATTTGGCATCTCCCGGACCCATAGCTTCTTTGCGAAAAATAATTGTACCAATACGAGCAATTCCATCAAACATCCATATCCCTAAAACTGCTGCTGCTATTGCTAAAATCAGTTGGTTTACCAATCCCAACCAACCAGAACCTGAAGTGAATCCTAATATCATTTGAAAAAAAAGACCCAACACCAAACCCGATTTTGTCAGTTCTCCGGGTAATGTCATTGTGTCGATATCAATTATTGATAGCGCTAATAACCAACTACAAAACAGCCAATAACCTATTGTTAATGGCGAAAATTGAAATATTGCAAAAACTAGTACAAATATTAGCCACGTAACCGCTTCTACAATTGGGTAACGAGAAGATATGGGAGTTTTACAGTAACGACAACGACCCCGTAACCACAACCAACCTAATACAGGAACATTATCATAAGCTTTCAGCCGATTTTTACAACGAGGACATCGGGAAGGAGGATAAAGAATCGACAAACCAGCCGGTAGTCGATAAACTACAACATTGATAAAGCTGCCAATAGATGCCCCTAATAAAAAAACAATCAAACTGCATGGTACTACAATCCACTCATCCATCAAGTTATTCCAAAATCATTCGTCCAAAGTAATTCCAAATTCTTGATATGTCACTTCGTGTCACGCTTCGCTACGTAATTGGTAATTACTCGAATGTACGTTATTTTGATTAATGGAAAATAGAGGGGGTAGAAAGGGAAGAGGGGGAAGAGAGGGTAGAATTTCTGATTTATAATCTAAAATCCAAAATCTCTTAACTCCTAACTCCTAATTCCTAACTCCTAACTCTTAGTACATATGAGATTCGATTTGATTCAATGGAACGAAACACTCTTGCGGTAAAAGAACCGGTTGAAGAGTAAAAATAACCTTTCCTCGATGATTTCCACGATTGATAGCTACTCCTGAAGGTTGTCCAGCCATTTCCGGATGTACTTCGCAGTAAGTATAGTAAATTTGACCCGCTGCTCTGACGACAGAAGAGTCAGCCAGTGGAGACTGAGCCACGGGATTCGTAAAATTTTCTTGCCCTTGTCGTAATGCGTACACGAATTACTTTTGTTTTATGACTAGGTTTGCAATTGAGTTTATCCGAAAGTTCCCTTTCTAGGGAGATTGGTTATGCCCACGAAAATTAGAAGTTTAATTATTTTCGTAATTATTTTTATAACTACTTTTATAATTACTTTTCTAAAGCTTGAATCAGCGCTTCACCCATACCTTGGCAACCCACTTGATTCATTCCTTCGGACATAATATCCCCAGTGCGGAAACC
>CAKZYM010000114.1 GCA_937884685.1 uncultured Calothrix sp. | reverse complement strand
TAAGTATTTACTCTATCGACAAATTAGTTAGCAAAATCTATCACAATATCTTATTACTTTAAAGAGCATTATTACTTAGGTGGTATACCTGACGGTATATATTTGAATTTAAAAAGACTTTACTTAAGAAAGGTAGCCTAACTTACGACGAGTTTCAAACAAGGTTATGGCAACGCTTACAGAAAGGTTTAAACTGCGAACATTAGGTTCTTTCATTGGAATATACAAGGTTTCATCACAATCAGATAAAACATTGGTTGGTAAACCAGAAGTTTCACTACCAAATAACAGCCAGTCATTCTCCTGATATTCAAATTTAGAGTAATTTAAATTACCTCTAACGCTAAACCCTAACAGTCTTCCTCCAACTTGCTGATGTAAGGATTTGAATGTTTCTAAAGATTCATGATTGTGCAGCTTTACATAAGGCCAGTAATCTAGACCAGCACGTTTCAAATAACGGTCGCTGATTTCAAAACCTAAAGGGCCAACTAGGTGTAATTCGGTAGCTGTAGCAGCACAAGTACGAGCAATATTACCTGTATTCGGGGGAATTTGCGGGTGAACCAGAACTATTTTTGGCATCAGAAATTAAGTAGCTGTATTAGAAAAAAACAATGTATCTGCTTTTTCAAACTATCTTAAGGTAGAGAGTACATATAGTTTTTTTTAATATTTACAAAGCTGTACCAATCAATAAAAAAAATTAAACTGGTAATGATACTTCTCTAAGCCTTATATGAAGGGTGTTTAAAGAAAATATGAAAAGATAGTAAAGTTTTTGGATGACAGATTTTCATGTTTCCGCAAAAATATACCATCTTTTGGGAAAAAAAGAGAATGGATTAAGCTGCTAAGGAAGAACATAATTTATCCTCAAGTTCTAATTCTCGTTCCTGAATTGAATTAATTGCTTGAGTCATTACATTACCAGTGCTGAAACCTAATCGATGAAGTTGCAGCCATCGCTGTGCTTGGTTTCCTTCACGGACAATTTTTTGTAAAGGTGAAAGAAAGCATCCGAAGCCTTTATTTTTAGCAATACTTGCTGCTGGTTCGTAAAGTTCGTTAATCCAATCCCTTGCTGCAATAGTTCTTCCATCAACCCAGTGAATTAGCTGAGCATCCAAGCTGTTCTTTGCACAAGCAGCTTCGTTTTGAAGTGTAATAGCTATTAATTCTTCGCTGGTAAAACTACTTTTAATCAAGGGGTCGAGATTCGGATTATTAATTATTTGTAGTAGACGTGCTTCTAGTAAAGCTGTAATTGATAGTAATGCGATTGGGTCGGTAACTAAATCGCAAATTCGCAACTCCAAACGATTCAAATCGTAGGGACGATTA
>CAKZYM010000113.1 GCA_937884685.1 uncultured Calothrix sp. | reverse complement strand
GCAGCGAATGTGAAACCAATTATGATGAAGGCTAAGTATTGGAGAGCTTTTAAGACTAATCTGAATAAAGGGCTAAATTTGTTAGTAGTCATTGCTTTATACTCCTGATTGCTGTGATGTGAAAGATAGAATATTGAATTTCAGCAAAAAAGCCGGGAAGCGCTATCTATAACACTTTCACCGGCTCGTAAACTTCCTGTTTATCGATAGCCAAATTAGATTTTGCAGTAAAGTTGGGGGTGTCGGTTTCCGTCCCGAAGTTTGGGGGAAGATATTCTTCCCCCCAACTTCTCTTCCTCAAACTTTACCAAGACGGATTTTGGATTCTAAATTTTAGATTTCGGATTTTGGATTTTAGATTCTTTAGTGGTCGGTTGGATTAATTATGAGCGGTTTCTTTTCCGTCATATTATTGATGAATAAATTTTTTGGCTTTCCCTATTCTTTATTTCTAAGCTTCATAACCTATGTGGTCGAGTAATGAAGTTAAATTTAGAAATTCATCATTCTAGACTTATCATTGCCTTAAAATCAGAATCTACAATCGAAAATCTAAAATCTAAAATCCAAAATTCAGTCAGACAAATGCCATTGATTCCAAGTGTTGGTAACCTGATGATAGGCATTATGGATTGGTTGCAGTTGCTGGGGTTTAAGTAAATATCGATAGCATATGTGACTCCCTAAATAAACCGCTAGTTCGTGGTTCTTTCTTTCGCTACTAATCCGAAATTCGCCATGTCCTGTCTCACATAGCGCTTGAATTAATAGAAAACTCATGTGGGAAAACACCACGGGTAGCACTACTGTATTCGATGGACTTGACTGTTGTGTTTTGATTGATGAGTTTATGGAAGGTTTGTCTCCTATACGCAGATACATCCTCATGGGTTGCTCTGTTTCTAGAAACTCTTGCAATTGTGGGAAGGTCATATAATTTTAGATTGCGATAAGTCGCACCCAGTAATATTTTTTTGGTATTTGCTGATTTACGATGCTTTTAGCGAATCTTCATCTATACCTATGTATTATAGGTGTAAATATTCTTGTTGTGTAAATTCTACAGACATTTTATTGAAAATAAAAGTAGCTTACGATACAAAAAATAATTTTTATTGATTTTTGGTGTTAATCTCATATACATAAGAAAGTAAATATATTATTATTTTGAGGGCAAAATAATTAGACTCAAATTTTTCATTCAGTAATGAGGAATTATGACTAAAGATGCCCAAAGATAGTCTATACACCTACTTTAGCTGATTTTATGGCTAAGGAAACTCCTCGAAGGACTGAAAAATAATATCTCAATATATGTATTTGTATGGCTGAATACCAAATAAAAGTAAATTTGTTTTACATTTGGATAATATTGATAAAAGTGCAAGAAAATGAGCAAGGATAAAATTGGTGACCAGGATAAATTGCGGGAAATGCTGATTTTCTTTTTAAAGGAAATGGGAGCAACCCAAGTAGAATTATCGAAGGGGATGGGTGTTAGTCGTCCTGTGGTAATTGATTTTCTGAATAGGGATAAGGATTATTTACCGGTTAGTAGCGAAGGTTTGGTTAAGTTATGCGAAAATTTACAGAAAAACCGACCCTCTAAAAGAAAATCGAATAAAGACAGTAATGATGATGAATCTAATCTTCCCCCAGAGAAGATGAGACAAAAATTGGGAGAAATCGGTGCTGATGAACTTTTAGAGTCTGCTGGTTTTTTACCAGACCAAACTGAAAGTATCCGAGTTACTCCAGAAAGATTTTTTCAAATTGCTCAAATAGTTGCATTATTAGAGTTGTTAGATTTTGAAGATTTACTTTCTACAACCAAGGAATTCTTAGCGACTGCTAGCAACAAATTAACTATTGCTAGTACGAAATGGTTTGATGATTATCAAGATGATGATGCTTTACAAGCTTTGATTGATAAACTTTGGCAACCTCAGCCTACATTGGGTTTAAAGTTAAAGTTGCAGGTCATCGAAAAGTTGAAATCCAGTCACGAAAATTTGATAAATGCAGGTAAAACTAAGTTTAGCCGTAAAGAAGCTATTTCACTATTTCTCAGTATCCTGATTAAGGAGAAAATGAACGATGAAGTTTCGTTACATGCAAGAATTAAAAAGCTGGAATTTCAGACTTTATCACGCTCTATTGATGATGATGAGGAATACAGCGATATTTATCGCGATTTAGAAAATATCGCTTATTATGCAGAATCTCAACTGCAAACTCCGGGAATTTCCCGAAAAAAGAAACCAGACACCCGAATTTTAGATTCTATTCAACCCGTAATCATGGCGATCGCCACTTGTAGTTTTGGTTCGGATAGTAAAAATAGCGAACCGTTGGAATGGGTATACACGTCCAGTAATACGATGGTGGAAAATGCTATCAGCGCTTGTACTTTAAATATGGGTTTGAAGGAAGATACTTTATTAACGATGTCTACAAATACTCTTGATAGCAGCATTCATTCTCTGGTTGAAACAACTGTGATTTTAGGAGAAAAACAGCAATATCAGGGAATTTGGGTTGATAGAGATTCTATGACCGTAATGTTACAAGCTATTGTTAGTGCTGTAAAGCAATGGTTCGCGGATAAAACCAGAAAAAAAGAGCTTGATAGTAAAATATACGAATCGGCTTGTAGAAATCTTGCGGATTTAAGAAAGCGGTTAATTACAATTAGAAAAGCGTTTCACAATTTTCAATTTTTAGATGAAGGATGTCAAATATCGGAAATTAAAAAAATTGCTGAGGAAGCTAAACAACATTTGTCAGAAATTCCTGCTGATGATATTTATTTTACTTACCGCTTAAATTTTTATCGCTGTTACTGTTTAGCGAAGCGGTTGGAATTAAGATTATCAAATTTCCAAGGTAATATTATTAATGCTAAATCTTTAATTACAGAACTTACCGAAGCTATCAATCATCCCGAAAAATTTCAATTAAATGTAGATAAAAAAGAGCTTTCACCCATAGAAGCTTTAGTTCATTCGGAAATTTATTTATACGAACTTTCTGCTGGACATAGTTCTAAATTATTTCAAGAAATACATACAAATCGTTCGATTGACTTTGGTGAATGGGATAAAAAGATTACTAACGTCAGAAATACAAATTCTTGTTATAAAGATGCTGGATTAGATGTCTATGAATCTCTATCAGAGATTAAAGGTAATATTGCCAGAATTTATTTTTATGTTTCTCGTGATGTAACTGATTTAGAGCAAGTACCAGGAATGTTTCTTTCTGCTGCTTATTATGCATTACGAATTGGTTTAATTCAGCGTGTATCTAGATGGATTGCTTTAGCAGGGAGAGTTTGGGTAAGATTGAAAGACAAAAAATTAGCATTACAAGCTTTAAAATTATCCGAAAAACTGGCTAAAACTGATTTAACAACCGGTCACAGCGATAATTTTACTCAAGCTGTGCTTTCAGAAATCAATTTACTCAAAGGAGAATATTTATTGCTAATTGAGAAAGATGAGACAGCAGCATTAGGAAACTTTATCGAAGCTCTCAAAGGTTCTGTATACTTGGGTTTAAATCGGCGTATTTGTGATTCCTTATTTAATTTATATAGATGTTCCGAAAATCTAGGAAGCCTTAGTATAAAGGAAGGATTAAATAGAGTATTTGCTGAAGAAGAAAGGTTAATAAAAACGAATATCAATAAACTTAATCCTATGAGCAATAATAATTCAGAAAAAGCCTTAGAATTGCTCTGTAAGCTATACAGTAAAAAAGATAATCCCACTTGGTTCCAAGCACGTAATGAATTCTCAGTCCTCGCAGCCCAAATATGGCAAACTTGGCATCAAGATACATCTGAAAATAATCTAAATTCAATACATCCGATTTCTAAAGAAATTGAGGAAGGGACTTGGCTTTGTCAGGTTGAGTAAAGGGAGAAATTCTGAGAGTAGCAAGTAGGAATAGAAGGTTTATAAGCCCTGTAACAATGCTGTAGTTGGGGGAGCATCCCAATTATGCAAAAAACCCGCAGACTAGAAGTCTGGGGCTAATAG
>CAKZYM010000112.1 GCA_937884685.1 uncultured Calothrix sp. | reverse complement strand
ACCGTCCCTAAGCAGCTACGATTAAACAGCATCGCTTACAAATTACACTACAACAATCCGATACATACATCTTTGCGTACTTTTGCGCTTGGACTAATTTCTTATGCAGCTTCGGCTAGACAACACAAATCAAAGAATACTGAAGATAAAGGGTGTAATCTAAAGATAATACAATAATATCTTAATTTTAGCTTACTCTTAGAGAGGTTTGAATTAAGAGTTATGTTATTGGAGGAATTTAACCTAAATTCTATTACCGCATTATCCTGTTTAGGATATTAGGAATAACCCTGCCCCTTCAAAGACAAATAACGATTCAAATCTTTACTGGTTGCCATAAAAATCGGAATAATGGCACAAAGTACAACCATAATCAAACTTCCTCCAATAAGTACGGTAGAAAGTTTTGAAGCAAGTACCACAATCATTGCAGTCAATAAGACAGCCATCAAACTACAAATACCTATCAAGAGATATTTTGCCCATCTGCGACCTTTCAAAACATAATGCATGACTACGATTGTCAGCAATATACGCCCAATTGCCCATTTGTCCTGTGCAATCACTACTAACGTTGCATCCAAAACACAAAGAATCACAAACAAAACTATCAAGATATTTCGGGCTTTTAAAGCAGGTGAATCGGGTTGAGGCATAGCAGTTGGCTGATGTTTTAAGGAGAAAATTATAAAAATTCGAGTTGATTATCCTGTGAGTGAGAAAGTCGTTCTTCTTATGAATAAAAAATATATTAACTCCCAGAGACTTCTGCATTCCAACAATTTCTCATCTTCGGGTGAAATCTTATTCATCTTCCCAACAAAACCGAAATCGCTGCCTGTACCCGATTCAATAACGATTTCTCAAAAAAATCTAAAGACCCTAGCTTAAGAGCAAAGCTTGTCAGACCAGTCTTGATGTCCTCGATTTTGCCAGCACTTGGTTTGCAAACCTACCCAGATAATCTCCCACTCATTTCGGCGGTTACGTTCTAATTCAATCCGATACCGCATTCCATTAATTGAATCATCAGTTAAACCTGATATAGTGTGTATAATTTCAGCTTTTCCTCCTGCCAAATAAGCAACTGAAATTTCCTCCAAGGGGTTCCCTTCTCCTTGATAAGGAGTGTTGAACAATTGGATGGCTACCGCTTTGGGGTCAAAATCTTTGATGCGGTTTCTGGATATAAAATCCCCTATATCAATTACCCGAAAATTGGAACGGGGATTATCCTCTTGCAGTGCTGCATTTAATTTCGCCCAGGTTTTCTCTCCAACAATGCCATCGGGAACCAGTTGCTGGGATTTTTGAAAGTTAATGACAGCTTCCTCGGTTTTGGAACCAAAGATACCGTCAATAACACCTGGGTTAAAATTAAGCTTTGTCAAAGCAGTTTGTAGCTTTGTTACCTCCTTGCCTCTGGAACCTTTCTTCAGCAAAACAGAATTTGTAGTTAATTGCATCTTTTTGTATGTCCATTTAGTAAGTGCATACTTAATACCAATTTTGAATATGTTTATTCCGGAGGGGAAGGGTATAAAATGTATGGCTAATTACTGGAATAGCCCACAGCGATTGAAGACTGGGGCTACTACAATTGAAGAGTTAAAGCTTAAAATTTGTCCAAAGTCCAAAGTAATATAAGAAGGCGCGGCAGTTAGCCATAATGCCAGAAAAGCTGCTAGTAAGACTCTAACTACCTGAAAGAATTGCCACGAAATAGTTTCAGCTTTTGGGACGAAGCATCGTATTTGGCGAGACAGTCTCCAAGATTAGGTGTTATGGAAGGTGATTGTATGGAAGCGTGCGGTATAATAAGTAGTTAAACAGCAAGCTTGTAGAACGTCATCAGAACCTTGCCTGCGGATTGCAAAGCCTAAAGTGAGGATGCAATTACTGACCTGAGTTTGAGAGATTATCACAAATGGCATACGACACCCAAGTCTTAATTGAGTTTTGTAAACAATGTTGGGCAGAAGCCAAGCAATCAGAGGACCAGCGTGCAACCCTTACCAACATAATTCTAGGAATTGCCTCCGCTGTTACTGCTCTTATAGCGCAAAAGGGGCTAGCTAAAGATACCTTGCTACTTTCAATTCTCTTAATTGTATTAGGTATTTATGGAGCTGTTGCATCGGAAAAATTGTACGAGCGATACCAAATGCACAGTACACGAGCGTCGGTTTACCGAGAGAGGCTAGATGAATTTCATCCAAATGCTCAAGTACTTGTTCGCAGGAGTGAAGCTTTTAAAAGACATAACCCAAATTTCCCAAAGTTAAGAAAAATTCGTCTACACTATCTCTGGCTTACTTTACACTTGTTCATTGCTTTAGAAGGACTGATTCTCAGTATCATTATTATTGCCCAGTAATTGATTAAAGGAATTAGTAATACTTTTTGATTCTAGGGGAGTAAAAAATTGCGGGGAAGATGATATGGTTTCGCTCTCAATTTTTAAATTAATTACCTGACCCGCCCAACGCTTGTACTTTAAAATTTTGGTGTAAATTATCTCATATTTTTTGCGTGCGATTTATTTTGCAAAGCAAAAAGGAAGAGAACCCTCAGTATTTTGAATCTTAAAAAGGTTTGAGGTGAGAATGCAGCGTGATTTTGAAGTGATGCTTCGCATTCTTGATGAGGAGAATGATGATTGAAATAACGGAAGAAAATCTAAATTTAATTACCGAAGCTACCCAATGTGCAAAAGATTTTTTACCCGAATACGATATATTTCACGTTAAAAACATAGATTATGAACAAAAACAAGAAAATATTATAATAGATAAGACCAAATACCATCGACACTTAGAACTCTGGACAGTTTATATAGAATGCGGTCACGGGAATATTGAGGTGGATTGCTGGCGTGAGAAGAAAGAAAATGTACTATACTGTGATGTAACTTTGTGGTAGATGATTAATTACAGTTACCGGGGATTTAACATAACTATCGAGTATAACGGGCTAGTTGATTGGGGATATAGCATTGATGGAATACCTCAAAATCGAGATAACTGGGATTATATTTCTTCAGTACTGGCTTTAAGTGCAGCGCAAAGGCAGATAGATTTGATTTGTATAGCTAGATAATTCTGTGAACCATTACTTCGCACCCCCCAGTAAACAGCATTACTCCCAGAAAGCACTACAACTATCTGATACAGACATCTTTCTATATTTTTGCGCTGAAATTAATTCATTGTGTGGCTTCCGCTAGATAACTGAAATCAAAAA
>CAKZYM010000111.1 GCA_937884685.1 uncultured Calothrix sp. | reverse complement strand
ATCCCGATAATGACAGCAATCAAGGTACTATTTGGCAAACTACGTTAAGGTCAACTTTTTCGTTTTAAATTAAAAATAGGTAATGGGTGAAATTTAAGAGTTAGGAGTTAGGAGTTAGGAGTTATGAGTTAGGAGTTATGAGTTAGGAGTTAAGAGAATTAAGAGTTAGGAATTGAGCGTGGTTAAATATTTTTTAATTTTTTATATAAAATATTTTGGAAATATCCTAATAAAAAAATAACGCACTTTAATTTAAATCCGTATGGATTCACTCAGCCTTTTAGTATTGGTTTGTATGCTGTTAACGGTGTTTTATAGATATACAAAAATAATAACTCTTAACTCCTAACTCATAACTCATAACTTTTTCTCTTCCCAATCCCCATCCCCATTTTTTGAAATTGCAACCGCAGATACACGCAAATAATGCTTAATAATGCTTGGATATTTATTTAAGACAAAACTCAAGGCAAAATCTTAATTTACAATTCCACCAACCTAAAAATCTACAACAAATACATTCGTAGTTAAAATCTAAAATCTAAATTTCTTAATATGCAGCCTACAGATCCAGATAAATTTACAGATAAAGCCTGGGAAGCAATTGTTAAATCTCAGGATATTGTCCGTGCTTACAATCAACAGCAGTTAGATGTAGAACATTTGATGCTGGCTCTTTTGGAACAAGATAATGGGCTGGCTAGTAAGGTTCTCAGTCGTGCTGGGGTTGAAACTGAGCGCTTGCAGCAACAGCTTGAAGATTTTACTCGCCGTCAACCGAAGGTGGGCAGAAGCGAGCAATTATACCTGGGTAAAGGTCTTGACCGGATGCTTGATGGCGCTGAAGATGCAAGGCAGGGTATGAATGATGCTTACATTAGTGTGGAGCATCTTCTGCTGGCTTTTGCTGAAGAGGAGCGGATTGGTAGAAGAATATTTAGAAATTTAAATGCTGCTAGTGAAGATTTAGAAGATGCAATTAAAGGGATTCGAGGTAGTCAAAAGGTAACTGACCAAAATCCCGAATCTCGCTACGAAGCTTTAGATAAATTTGGTAGAGATTTAACTGAGGAAGCAAAAGCGGGTAAACTTGACCCGGTAATTGGACGAGATGAAGAAATTCGCCGCGTGATTCAAGTCTTATCTCGTCGAAGTAAAAATAATCCCGTTTTAATTGGCGAACCTGGAGTCGGAAAAACTGCGATCGCCGAAGCGTTGGCTCAAAGAATTATTAATGGTGATGTTCCTGAATCGCTGAAAGACCGACAAATCATCGGTTTGGATATGGGTAGTTTGATTGCTGGAGCAAAGTATCGCGGTGAGTTTGAAGATAGATTAAAAGCTGTTCTCAGGGAAGTTACTGAGTCTGCCGGTCAAATAGTTTTATTTATTGATGAATTACATACGGTAGTTGGTGCCGGTTCCGGACAGCAAGGTTCGATGGATGCTGGTAATTTACTTAAGCCGATGTTGGCTCGTGGTGAATTGCGCTGTATTGGTGCGACTACTTTGGATGAATACCGGAAATATATTGAAAAAGACCCGGCTTTAGAAAGACGTTTTCAACAGGTTTTGGTAACTCAACCTAGCGTTGAAAATACTATTTCTATTTTACGAGGACTTAAAGAGCGTTACGAAGTTCACCACAACGTTAAAATTTCCGATTCTGCTTTAGTCGCAGCCGCTACATTGTCAGCCCGCTACATTTCCGACCGCTTTTTACCAGATAAAGCAATTGACTTAGTAGACGAAGCAGCAGCCCAATTGAAAATGGAAATTACTTCCAAACCTGCGGAATTAGAAAATATTGAGCGTCGTTTGATGCAGCTAGAAATGGAAAAGCTGTCTTTAGCGGGAGAAGAAAAAACCGTTTTTCAAACCCAGCAGCGTTTAGAAAGAATTGAACAAGAAATAAAAGATTTAACCGACAAACAAGAAGATTTTAATAGTCAATGGCAGGGTGAAAAGCAGGTACTAGAAGAAATCAGCGCTTTAAAACAAGAAGAAGAAAAGCTTAGAGTTCAAATTGAGCAAGCCGAACGTGCTTATGACCTTAACACGGCAGCGCAATTGAAATATGGGAAACTCGAAAGAGTACAGCGAGAACGAGAAATTAAAGAAACGAAATTATTAGAAGTTCAAAGCAAAGGTTCTAGTTTATTAAGAGAGCAGGTGACGGAAGATGATATTGCCGAAATCGTCGCTAAATGGACGGGAATTCCCATTAATACCCTGTTAGAATCCGAAAGACAAAAATTATTGCAGTTAGAAGAACATCTTCATCAAAGAGTCATAGGACAAGACGAAGCAGTCTCAGCGGTTTCGGCTGCGATTCGTCTGGCTCGTGCGGGAATGAAAGACCCCCAACGTCCGATTGGTTCGTTTTTATTCATGGGTCCTACGGGTGTGGGTAAAACAGAATTAGCTCGTGCTTTAGCAAAATTCATGTTCGATTCCGAAGATGCAATGGTGCGGTTGGACATGTCGGAATATATGGAAAAGCACTCTGTATCTAGGTTAGTAGGGGCACCTCCCGGATACGTTGGTTTTGAAGAAGGTGGTCAACTCTCTGAAGCAGTGCGTCGCCGTCCTTATTCGGTAATCCTTCTTGACGAAGTAGAAAAAGCTCATGCGGACGTATTTAATATATTGTTACAGGTTTTAGATGACGGTAGAATTACTGACTCACAAGGAAGAGTAGTAGACTTTCGTAATGCCGTAATTGTAATGACAAGTAATATCGGTAGCGAACATATTTTAGATATATCCGGTGATGATTCCCAGTATGAAAAAATGCGGAATCGGGTTATGGATGCTTTACGAAAACACTTCCGTCCCGAATTCGTGAATCGAATTGACGACTTAATTATTTTCCATGCACTAGGTAGAAAGCAAATGGGAAATATTGCTCGTATTCAGTTAAAACGCGTAGAAAGTCTATTAGCAGACCAAAAAATCTCCGTCGAAATTACTCCAGCAGCTTGCGAAAGGTTAGTAGAAATTGGTTACGACCCAATGTACGGAGCGCGTCCAATCAAAAGAGCAATTCGACGAGAAATTGAAATTCCCATTGCCACCAAGATTTTGGAAAACACCTTTGTCGCAGGGGATACGATTGTAGTTGATAGAGGTAAAAGCGGATTGATATTTAGTAAAAAAGCCCTAGTTAAAGTATCTCCGGCTGTTAATACCGTGCTGTAGGTGGAATCGGAAGGTTGAAAATTTAAGGCTAATAAAATCGCCCTCAGACTGGAAGTCTGGGGCTATAATTGCGAAGCCCACCTGTGTGGGCTAATATAATCAAAATTTAGGGCATTGCTGAATTGAAATATGAATTTATTGTTGCTATCTAACAGTAGCCCCCTAAATCCCCCAAAATTAGGGGACTTTAAATTATATTTCTCCCCCAGAATTGGGGGTTGGGGGGCTAAACAGAATTTTTAATCAGCAACGCCAAATTTAGACACCCCTCTGCTTGATAAAGTGAGTTTTGTCTATATTCTATGCAAGCAAAAATAGACTTTCCAGCCCACGTTAGCGAAGCGTGTCCGGAGGACATAGGTGGGCTTCGTTTTTGTAGCCCCACTCTTCCAGAGTGAGGACTTTAAAATATTTAGATTCTAACAATCTCATTCAAACCTGTGAGTTTTTACATCGAACTGGGAATAATAATCCCAGCAAGCT
>CAKZYM010000110.1 GCA_937884685.1 uncultured Calothrix sp. | reverse complement strand
CCTTTGACTGCTTTACGAACGTCGGATGCTAGTTGAGGACGATTGTAATAATCAACTAGTACTGCATAACCGCTTCCCAAACGTCGTGGTTTATAGCTAACGGTACTTGCTTGAGGTCTTTGAGTTCCTGCTTGAGAAGGTGTTGGTGTACCGGTAGGTCTGGTAGTAATTATTGCAGATAAACCAGCAGAATCTTTGATATATCTAGCCCAACGATTTGCATCGTCAATTTTTTTAAATCCACCGATACGGGTTACTGTGTCGTTGAGATATTTACAGGTATTTGTCTCAATTTTTGTTGGTAAAACTCGCTTTAACTGGGTTTGATTGTCTTTTGTGGGACTAACTACTAACAATAAATATTCACCAGTTCTCGGAGCTTGACAGGTAGGAATATTGCTTTGAGCAGATACAGAGTTTATACCGCACAACAAACCTGCTGTTGATAATATTAAAGCGGTCGGTATTTTGAATCTACCTAAAATACTCTTACTTAAAATACTCTGATTAATCGGATTCATAGTTGTATTCTCCTAATACACACCATACAAAAAAACTTTATCAAAGATAGAAGCTTACAATTTAAAGAAAGGTCAAAGATTAGTCGGACTAAGCATGTCCGTACCTTTATGTCATCCCGGAGGGACTTAAGGACATCCGCAGGATTGTTAGAGGTTAGAGGTCAAAGGTGTTAAGTACCCTCACGATTGATTAAATAAATACTTTCCGCGTGTCCCCTACTCCCTACTCCTTACTTACTACTTGCTACTTGCTACTTGCTACTTACTACTTGCTACTTGCTACTTAAGAAACGCTCGCAAGACTGGCTAAAGCATCGGGAATTTCAGCGGAAGGGGCTTGAAATTCACCGGTTACTACATATTCCAATCTTAGTTTCAACCAAGTAATAAATTGAGAGTTGGTAGAAACAATTGCTGCTGCTGGTTGAGGACATTTTGCTTTGATTTCTGACATTGCAGCTGTTTCTAGAAAAGCTGGTTGCTTAACTAACCAAAAATCAATTTCTTTCTCTTGTTCGTGATAATGACGGGTACGCTCTTTTAAAACCTCTTCTAAAGGTTCTTCTTCCAATAAGAAGCGTTGAGATGCTAGTACGTAATAGTATGTTTGCATTGTCACACTTGATAGATTGAACAGTTAATCAAACAGTAAATAAAAACAGGGACACAGGATATATTACTGCGTCCGAGTCCAATTTAATTTGAAGAATTGAAAGAACTAGTTAATTTTTTAAACGGACAGCTAGTTGCTAGCTGCTGTGAGGGTTGCTGTGTTTCTGTTTCTCTTGGGGAGAAGAAACTTTTAATAGTTGCCCAAATTGATTTACCTTTTTGATGCTTTCCACCACTTGTCAGCTTGGAAAAAAACTGACTATTATCAAAATAGTGTTCCACATTGATAATTTTCAAGTCATCGGTAACTCGGGCAATGCTCATCCCTATTATCTCCACAACTTCCCCTGTAGGAGCATAGTCTTTGTAGTCACCATTAAAAGTTCCCCAATGTCGCCATTTGAATGTAACGTTTGGTGGAGAACTGTAAACTTCTAAAACTTCCCATAAAAACCCTTTCGGAAATGCACTGCGAAACAATCTTCCCGATGATTCAAAGTTTTCTTCAGAAGCTTTGTATTCCTCGGTGTCACCAATAAATAAATTATAAGTTCCGCTGTTTGAGACATCTTCAGCAGTAAATTCCTGACCACCATTGCTACTCATGCGAAATTTTTCGTTGACAACAGATAACCATTCTTGTGTATTAGTTTTGAATGAAGCTTCTAATTCAAAAGCTCTAACCAAATTTTCCACAATAGCTTCGAGAGAACCCACCGGATGATGAATTAGGCTTTCAGTTGCCAAACCTTGATTCGATTCCGAATAGTCGGGAGCGTTTCCACTCCTCCATTCGTTATCGATACTGCTTTCAATTACTTTATCTCTCTCTTGCACCCACAGCGGCAGATTCTGGGATTGTGTTGCACTCATATCACATGTATCCGAGCTGTTAACAATTAACAATTAACAATAAACAATTATCAAAATATTTTTACTCTTAACTGTTCACTGATAACTGATAACTGATAACTGTTAATGTTTCCCATGCATAATTTGCTTCATTTCTCTTACTGCTCTTTCCATACCAATAAGGGAAGCTCGGCTAACGATTGTGTGACCTATATTAAGCTCTTCCATGCCTTCAATGCAAGCTATGGGATAAACATTTGTATAGGTAAGCCCGTGTCCGGCATTTACTCTCAGTCCGGCTTCTATGGCTTGATTGCAACCGTATGTTAATAAATCCAATTCCATATTCCGAGTTACTTCATTTTTTGCTTCTGCATATCTTCCCGTATGTAACTCAATAAATTTCGCTTGCACTTTGACTGATGCTTCAATTTGCGATTCTTCTGCATCGATAAATAGACTTACAGGAATACCAGCACTTTGCAATTTATCAACAATTTTTTCGATTTTATTAATTTGACCGACAATATCTAAACCACCTTCTGTTGTGACTTCTTCGCGTTTTTCCGGTACTAGAGTTACATAATCGGGTTTGATTTCAAGAGCTATATTTAGCATTTCATCGGTAGCAGCCATTTCTAAATTGAGGTGAGTTCTGACAGTTTCCCGCAAAATTCGTACATCTCTATCTTGAATATGTCTTCTGTCTTCTCGTAAATGCACTGTAATCCCATCAGCACCACCTAATTCCGCTAAAACAGCAGCAGCTACGGGGTCTGGTTCCACGGTTCGTCGTGCTTGTCGAATGGTAGCAATATGGTCAATATTTACGCCGAGTGTCAGCAACCCTGTTATCTCCCTTTTGCAGTTGGGTAAAAAATGATTTTACCTCTTTTTTTGGGTTAGGGGAGAGGTTTTGTATATTTCACAATATATGTATTGAATTTTGATTTATTTATTTTGATAAGATTGGTATTCATCATCTTCAATCGATAATTATGCTATTTTTTGTTTTGAAATAATATTCAGTAATATTACGTCTAACATTTTTAATTTAGTCTAGTTATAATTGATTTAAAACATTTTTTTAAGACTTATATAAATTAAATTCAATTTAGGATTTTCAGGTGCAAATATCAAAAATAGCAATAATCTTATTAACTTGTGGGTTGGTTTCTTGTAGTTCTGCTAATTCCGCAACTTTACCTAATAATACACAGTCTAAAGCCGATTCAAAATCAAAATTAGCTCAAGCCAATATTAAAGATGCTGAGAAATATTTTGACAGAGCTAATCAACGTTTAGAAAAAGGAGATTTACGAGGAGCAGTTGAGGATTTAAATCAAGTGATTAAAATTAATCCTAAATTAGTTTCTGCTTACTATAATCGCGCTGTAGCTCGCGGTCAGTTACAGGATAATCAAGGAGCAATCGCTGATTTTAGTAAAGTTATTCAAATTAATCCAAATGATTCCGAAGCTTATTACAATCGAGGTGTAATTCATGCTCAGTTAAGAAATTATCAAAAAGCAATTACAGATTATGGCAAAGTAATTCAAATTAATCCTCAAAATCTTAAAGCTTATAACAACCGAGGTACTATTAGTTTAGGATTAAACGATAATCAAGGAGCAATTGCTGACTTTAATAAAGTAATTCAAATTAATCCCAATATTTACATAGCTTACTATAATCGTGGTACTGCTAGCGCTCGATTAAAAAAGTATCAAGCAGCAATAAATGATTTTACTAAAGCAATACAAATTAATCCGAATTATGCTGAAGCTTATTATAACCGAGGTGTTGCTCGTCGTCAGTTAAAAAATTGGAAAGCAGCAATAATTGATTTCGATAAAGCAATTCAAATCAATTCTAACTATGCTGATGCTTTTGGCAACCGGGGTATCGCTCGTGGATTTTCAGGAGATAAAGAAGGAGGAATTAAAGATTTGAAAACAGCCATTTCTCTGTATGAAAAGCAGGGTAAAACAGCTGAAGCACAAAAGCTAGTTGAATTTATCGAGATAGTTAAAAGCCAATAAGTTAATTTCTTCTACTTTATTCTACAACTCTTGTGGTATGGGCATCCTTGCCCGTTTAATTCTCCATAATCATAATTTGAAATAACTCACTCAACATCACTAACTACCCTCAATCCAATAAATACGTCTCTCAAACTGGTTTCACCTTTATACCGCAAAGCACTACGGCAAAACCGTGGTACGTTGAACCAGGAACCACCACGCATTACTCGTAAGTTATTATCCCCCCCTTCGTGCCAAACTCTGCCATCGTTGGGAGCATTATGATAATCATCGTGCCACGAATCGGCGCACCATTCCCAGACGTTACCGTGCATGTCGTATAATCCAAATGCGTTGGGAAGAAAGTTTCCTACGGGTGTCGTACCTTGACGGTAATTTCCTTTTGGTGCTGATGCATAGGTATAGTTACCGTCGTGATTAACTAAATCCGAGGTGATTGTATCCCCAAAATGAAAATCTGTAATTGTATTAGCACGACAAGCATATTCCCATTCTGCTTCGCTGGGTAAACGGTACTGTCTTCCGGAATATTCGGACAATCGAGCGCAAAATTCTACAGCTTCATCCCAAGATATTTGCTCTACTGGGTGGGAATCTCCTTTAAAATATGATGGTTCTGGATTCAAGGAGCGATTAATTTGAGGAAGTTTTGCTACTGTTGACCATTGTGCTTGAGTAATCGCAAACTTTCCCATAAAAAAGGGTTTGATTGTGACAAAATGTTGGGGATGTTCGCTATCATATCCTTCAAATTCTGGTGAACCCATCATCAAAGTTCCGCCGCAAAGGTATATCATATCTAGGTTTGCGCTGTTATCCAATTCCTGCACAAAATACTCTACACGATTGCGATCGCGATTGATGACTTGGGCATATTTATCTACAGTGATTGTCTCAAATTGAAAGCTGTACTGAGAATCAACGTTATCTATTTGAGTTAAAGCAACGGAATTATTCAAAACTGGTAAAGCTGTGGAATCATACAAAGTATCCTTCACATCCAACAGCACATCAGCAGCAGATTGATACCTTTCTCGAACAAAATGCTTGAGTAACTTATTTAAAATTCGGGTCAGTTTATGACTAATAGTAATACCATTACTAACCAAATATTCTCGCCACAACCATTTTCCATTTATCGGGTCATAAATTGGGTCGAAAAGATTTCCATACTCATCGTGTTTGACCAGACAACCAGTTAATAACCGTACACAAGTAGCACCCAAAGCATATAAATCACTAGCAGCACAAGCATAACCCGCCATCTGTTCCGCAGATGCATAGCCAAGAGTATAAATTCCCGTACCCTTCTGAGCTAAATTATTCTGAGTAACCTGTTTCGCTCCACCAAAGTCAATCAAAACCAATTTACCATCACCAATCCGACGGATGATATTTTCTGGTTTAATATCCCGATGAATTACCTGACGTTGATGAATGAATTCCAAAACCGGAAGTAAATCTGTTAAAACCTGCCAAATTTCCGATTCATTAAAAGCTTTTCTTAATAACTGTTGATGTAAATTATCTCCGTCAATAAATTCCTGTACCAAATACATACAGGTACCTTGCTCAAAATAAGCCACCAACCGAGGAATTTGTGAATGATTTTCTCCCAACTCAAATAAACGTTTAGCTTCCTGACGAAATAATTGTGCTGCTTTAGCACGTGCTGTAGTTCCTTGGGATTCTCTGATAAACTGCTTGACAACACAAGCAGCATCAAGTCTATCCAAATCTTGTGCTTCATAAGTTCTACCAAAACCACCCGTACCCAATAACCTTTTGACACGGTAACGGTTTCTTAATAACTCACCAAAATTATCGGAACCACAACCAACGCAAAACCGATTACCACTGGAATTAAAAGGATTAGAACAGTTAGGATTCTGGCAGATTTTCATAATAATTAAAATACCGCTTTCTAACTTACCATTAGTTAGCTGAAGTATCAGGATATTTGACAATAAATA
>CAKZYM010000109.1 GCA_937884685.1 uncultured Calothrix sp. | reverse complement strand
AATTGTGTAGGTGTAACCCAATTAAATGCAGAAATGCAGCCTACAAGGTACGAAAAAACAATCTGGCAAAAAGTCCCAAGGGCATAGGGCTTCAAAGCTCGGTCAATGTCTTCACAGAGGAGTCGCCGAGAAGCCTACATCATAATCAAAGATTATGATGTGGGTGCGTCACGAAAGAATATAAAATGAATGTAGAGACGTTGCACTGCAACGTCTCCTATTGTTTTAGGCACAAAAGACTTAATTAATTTACTTTAATCTACCAACTAATTTACACACTGAAAAATATCCGAATGTCACCCCTTCACCCAATTGCAGACTTCATCGACATTAATTCAACAATTAATAATTCATCACCTGCTTACCACTATCAAGGATATTCTCAGGATGGGGAATTACTAAAACTTCCTCGTACTTCAGAAGCAGAAGCAGTTGCTCGTGGTTTAATGCGTCAACTGGCTAAAAATGAAATATATTCCCGTGAAGGCAAAATGTATGGGATTTTATTAGTAGAATTACCAAGCAAAGAAAAAGCAATTCTCAAAGCATTTTCGGGGTTGCTAAATAGTGAGAGTATTGTCGAAGGTTGGGTACCACCAATTCCCGGTAGAGAAAAAGTTGTATTAGAAGAAAATCGTACTTTGGCAGAGTTGGAAGCTATTAAACAAGAAATTATTCGACTTAAAGAATTAAATCAAAGAAAAGAATATGAAACTGTAGCACTAGAGTTTGAAAAACGTTTGCAAGAAATGAGTAAACATCACCAAGATAGTAAGCAGCAACGGGATGAAAAACGCGATTTAATCTATAAAAGTTTGACGAGAGAAGAATTAAATCAAGAATTAAATCAAGAACTACATCAAAAATTAAAAATAGAGCTAGAAAAACTCAAAGAAGAAAGTCGTCAGCAAGGAATTGAGCGAAAGTTACTTAAGCGACAGCGGGATGAAGTATTACAACCGCTTCAACAGGTAATAAAAGATGCAGATATGCAGGTTCGGGAATTAAAGCAGCAGCGAAAACAAATATCTCGAAAACTACAAGCGCAGATGCATGATGCTTATTCAATCATGAATTTTATGGGTAATTCATCGAGTTTACAGCAATTAATGCCACAAGGTTTACCTACTGGTACGGGTGATTGCTGTACCCCCAAATTACTTCATTATGCTGCGACTCATAACTTAAAACCAATTGCGATCGCAGAATTTTGGTGGGGAAAATCTACTCAAGATAAAAAACCGGGAGAATTTTACGGAGCTTGTGTAGAACGCTGTCAACCGTTGATGGGTTTTTTATTGTCAGGTCTAAACTCTGGGAGACAAGAAGAAATTTTCAACCCCTCCCTTATTACAGGAGAAATTCCCATTATCTATGAAGACGAATGGTTAATTGCTGTAGATAAACCTTCTGGTTTGCTATCGGTTCCGGGAAGATACCATCACAATCAAGATAGCGTTGTCAGTCGCTTAATTAATTTATTACCCGACAGCAAAAATATTACAGCAGTACACCGTTTAGATATGGATACTTCTGGTATTTTACTTTTAGCTAAAAATAAAGAGATTTATCGTTTACTAAGCAAGCAGTTTGAACAAAGATTGGTGAGTAAAATTTATGAAGCAGTGCTTTCAGGTGATTTAGTTGTTAATGAAGGTGTGATTGAACTACCGTTGTGGGGTAATCCCGATAAACGTCCCTATCAAGAAGTTAATTACCAGCACGGTAAACCCTGTATAACTAAATTTAAGGTTTTAAATAAGGTTTTAACTGAACAAGGAAATTACACTCGCATCGAATTTATTCCTTTGACTGGAAGAACCCATCAATTACGGATTCATGCTGCTAATAATAAGGGTTTAGGTATAGCTATTTTAGGAGATAAGCTTTATGGGTGTGAATTCAAAGAAGCAAGTCGATTACATCTTCACGGAAGAGAACTTACATTTAAACATCCGTATTTGAAAGAAAATATATGCTTGAAAGTAGAAACACCTTTTTAAATTGGTAATAGGTAATAGGTAATAGGTAATTGGTAATTAATCCTCCACCTCTTTTCTCCCTTTTTCTTCTACTTGCCACTTCTTACTCATTACTGGTTACTCTTTCACACACAACATGTTCCCAAAAAAAGTAAATCACACTACAATATAGACTTCTTGCATTAATTTGTTTCTGTTGTATTAGCGAAATTGATGTAGCTGCTTTTTTATCGCTACTCCCTTTTCCTAATCAATTATCATTGTGTAAATATACTTAAATTCAGGAGTTAAGCCGTGAGCATAGAGACTCTTGTTCAACAAGCCGACTTATCATCTACCGCTTTTAATAAAGAAAACTTTGATGAAGTTGTAATGTCCACCTATGGACGCTTTCCGATAGCTTTAGAGAAAGGTCTTGGATGTCGTCTATGGGATACCGAAGGGAAAGAATATCTCGATTTTGTTGCTGGAATTGCTACTTGCACCTTGGGACACGCTCATCCAAAAATCATAGAGGCAGTTACCCAGCAAATCCAAAAAATACAACACGTTTCAAACTTGTATTACATTCCCGAGCAGGGAGAATTAGCACGCTGGATAGTTGATAATTCCTGTGCTGACAAAGTATTTTTCTGTAATTCTGGTGCGGAAGCCAACGAAGCAGCAATTAAGTTGGCGCGTAAATATGCTCATACCGTTTTAGATATCGATAACCCAATTATTTTAACCGCCAGCGCGAGCTTTCACGGACGTACTTTAGCAACAATTACCGCTACCGGACAACCTAAGTATCAAAAAAACTTTAATCCTTTAGTACCGGGGTTTAATTACGTACCCTATAACGATATTGATGCGGTGGAAGCAGCAATTGGTGAGTTGGACGAAGGTGATTACGCAGTCGGCGCTATCATGTTAGAACCTTTACAGGGAGAAGGTGGGATTCGTCCTGGTGATGTAAAATATTTCCAAAAGCTGCGTTCGATTTGCGATGAAACTGGCATTTTATTAATTTTCGATGAAGTACAAGTCGGAATGGGACGAAGCGGTAAATTGTGGGGTTACGAGAACCTCGGAATTGAACCAGACGTTTTCACCAGCGCAAAAGGCTTAGGTGGAGGTGTCCCCATCGGTGCCATGATGACAAAGAAATTCTGTAACGTACTTCAAGCAGGAGAACATGCTAGTACTTTTGGTGGAAATCCCTTTGCTTGTGCCGTAGCCACAACAGTTTGCCATACTTTAAAGAAAGAGAATATTCTCCAAAACGTATGTGATAGAGGGGAACAACTGCGCGAAGGTTTACGAAATATTGCAGCCAAATATCCCCAGCATATAGCTGAAGTGCGCGGTTGGGGTTTAATTAACGGAATGGAATTGCAAGCAGATATTCAGTTAAACGCTATTGATGTAGTGAAAGCCGCTATGAATGAAGGTTTGCTGTTAGTTCCAGCAGGTACTAAAGTTATCCGTTTTGTTCCACCGCTAATTGTTACCGAAGCTGAAGTCAATACAGCACTGCAAATTATTGATAAAGTTATGATGCAGATGAAAGGCTAATTCAATTTTGGATTTTGCGGAAAGTTGAGCCATTGCGGTCTTGGGGAGCCATTGCGGTCTTGGGGAGCCATTGCGGTCTTGGGGGTTTCCCCCATGAGCAAATGGCGTGGTTTTCCCCCGTTCACCGAAGGTGTGGCTCAGTTTGGGGTAAGAACATCTCCACCCCAAGCTTTCCTTAGAATCCAAAATCCAAAATCCAAAATCCAAAATCCAAAATTGAACTAGTCTTCAAAATTGAAAAAATCTAAATTATGATTTAACAATTGTCGCGGGCACTGATATTTAAGAATTTTCTCCACGAAGCGGAATTATTTCCGTTCAAATGCTGATGACAACAGGACTATATCGAAGCAACACAGCCGTACTATTTATGCTATGGTATTAGGCAGAAGATTGAGTTCGGTGGTTCAGTTTGTTTGATTATGTATTGCAGACTTCTCCGGATGTAAATCTCATCAAATTGTTAATTCTGGAGACGTTGTATGTCGATTTACGTAGGCAATCTCTCTTATGAGGTTGTAGAAGATGAGCTAAAGCAAGTCTTCCTCGAATATGGAGAAGTGAAAAGTATTTATTTACCAATGGATAGGGAAGCAGGACGCATTAGAGGTTTTGCTTTTATTGAAATGGGTTCTGATGCAGAGGAAGCTACAGCAATAGAATCCCTTGATGGCGCTGAATGGATGGGTCGTAGTCTACGAGTAAATAAAGCCAAGCCTAAGCCAGAAAGAAGCGCTTCCGGTGGTGGTGGCAGGTGGTAAGTGAGTAATGTCGAACGATATTATAGACATTACCTTACTCGATTGAAACATTATTTAACTTTTGAGTATAAAGGGCATACAATTAAGTTTGCCCTTTTTTTGCTCGCGGTTAATGCTACTCTTGACACTTGAGCATTAATTGTCATACTGGACAGCGTACTTTAGATTAGGAGAAAGAATGACCCAAATAGTTGTTGGCGAAAACGAAGGAATCGAATCAGCATTGCGTAGGTTTAAGCGCGAAGTTTCTAAAGCTGGTATTATGCCGGATATCAAGAAGCATCGTCACTTTGAAACACCTCTACAAAAACATAAGCGTAAAGCAATTGCTAGATCCAAGCAGCGTAAGAGACGCTTTAAGTACTAAAAAGCTAATATTCACAAAAATTTTCTTGTAAAAATTAAGAAAATTTGTTATCCAAGCATTGTGGTGGGTCAATTATCAGTCATCAATTATCAATTATCGATATTTCATTGATAATTGTTCATTGGTAATTGTCTTCCCTTTTTACTCCGGGACTATAGTGACCCAAAGAAGATGTACCTACAGGACAAGTAGGAAAGTTATTTTGAAGAGTTGGTTTGCGAAGTTTAATTGAACCGGGAATATCGGATTCATAAATAATTCTTACAGTTGTAGATTCACCTTTGATATCATTATAAGCAAAAGTCGCTCCAACAAAGCTTTTGTACTTGAATAATTTTTGATTGAAAGAAATATTAGATTAACAGTCACACTGCGCTAACAGCAACGTCAAACTTTAACTACAGTAAACTTTAACTACAGTAAAAACAGATTTTACAATTATAATTTTGATTCGGGTAAGACTAACTCCAATTTATGATTAGGTAATCAGGTTTTAGCTACTTTGAATCAGGTAAATAGCAGTTTTTGAGCAAAGTGATTTTACTTCTGTTTAAGCTAATAGCAGAATTTAATTTGAGCAAGTAAAATAAACCCGGTTTTTTCAAAAAGCCGGGTTTTTAGTATACCTAATTATGATAAATATCTACAAAGAAATTCCTTTGAGCTTCTTAAATAAATTCTTAGCGTAGGAATCAGTCATTCCAGAAATAAAATCGGTGACTTGAAGAATTTTGCCATACAAATTTTCACTTTCACTAAGAAGATATTGCTGGGGTATTATTTGTTTGAGAATTTCGGCTTTGTCTCCTTTGGATAAAACAGCATTAGCAAATTCATTAAACAAATGCACTAACACTTCATGTCCAGCGATACGAGTACTAACAACTTCTGGATTGTTTATTACTTTATTTCTAGTTTCAGAACGTATATTTTCAAGTATGTCAGCATATTGACTCAATGCTAATAATTCGGTGTCAAATTCACCGGTTAACATTTCTGGTTCTTTTAATAGAAATATCTCAGCAATATCTTTTACTAGTTTGCTAATAGCACGAGCGCGTAAATATTTAATTTGTTCTTCATCAGTATTTGTTTGCGCTTCTATGTCAGATTCCGAACGTTGAGCTATAGCGTTGAGTAATTGTTTTGCACTCTCAAAAGAAATATATCTCATACGGAAGCCATCTTCTACATCTACAATTAGATAGCAAATATCGTCTGCTGCTTCCATCAAAAAAGCCAATGGATGTCTAGCCCACCATGCAACTTGATTATGACGACGAATCAGTCCTACTGTTTGTGCAACTTCTGTAAATAGCTCTTTTTCGGCTTGAAAAAAATTATATTTTGCAATACTTTTACCTTGATAACCATTAAGTATATGTTCGGGTATATATGATTCTTTTGGATACTTTGCAAAAGCTGCGAGAGTTGCACAGGTAAGCTGCATTCCCCCTTTTCTAGGCTGCATTTCCAGATTGCTGATAATCCGGAATCCCTGAGCATTACCTTCAAATAAATTAAAGTCGCTCTCTTGTATTTCGTTGAGAGACATTTGTAGAGTTGCATACCAATTCTTAAAACCGCTTTGAATCGCATCTTCCCCAGCATGACCAAAAGGAGGATTACCAATGTCGTGAGCGAGACTTGCAGCGGAAACTATATCTCCAAAGTCTGAGGGATTATAGTCTTTAAGATTATGTCTTTTAATAATTTCGGTTCCGACAATTGTACCTAGCGACCGACCGACACAAGAAACTTCGATACTGTGAATCAAGCGAGTACGTAAATAATCGTTTTCTGATAAAGAATAAACTTGAGTTTTGTCTTTTAATCGACGAAAGGGAGAAGAAAACACTAGACGGTCATAATCTCTTTGAAAACAAGTCCGTACAGACTCGGAATCAATTGGACTATTTTTACCCAATCTCTGTCTTGTTAAAAGTCGCTGCCATTGCATCATAATAATTTTAGATTTTGGATTTTAAATTAAAAATTGTAGAGACGTAGCACTGCTACGTCTTTACGAGAGTTAGAAATTATAAGTAATATAGCAACCTTATTTAATTTTCGTAGTCAGAGCATCTTGCTCTCTTGTCCCCTTGTCACCCTCTCTTCATTCTACGGAGCTTTGACTCGATTCAAATAGGAATGCAATTCTTCACCTTCTAAAACTTCTTGTTCTAAAAGATGTTGGGTCATTTCTTCGAGTAGGTCGCGATTTGTTTTGAGAATCAATATAGCTTGATGATGAGCATTTTCAATTATTTCTTTGACTTCTCTATCAATTGCTGCTGCAACTATGGAGCTTACTGAACGACGAGCATTTGGTGAACCTAAAAATGAAGATTGTGGTTTTTCCATTGCAATCGGTCCTAGTTTCTGGCTCATACCGTAAACCGTAACCGCTTGTTCGGCTAAATCGGTTGCTTTTTGAATGTCGTCGCTTGCTCCTGTGGAAACTTGACCAAACACTACTTCTTCAGCACTACGTCCACCTAACAAGGTAGTAATTCTACCTCGTAGTTCACCTTCTAACATCAAAAATCTGTCTTCTTGTGGTAGCTGCAATGTGTAGCCTAAAGCACCTACACCTCTGGGAATAATGGAAATTTTTTCTACTTGACCTGATACTAATGCACCGACTATTGCATGACCGCATTCGTGGTAAGCAACTATTTTTCTTTCAGTTTCGTTGAGTACGCGAGATTTTTTCTCTAATCCTGCTATGACTCTCTCTAAAGCTTCGTTAAAGTCTGCGATTGTTACCGCTTCTCGATGATTTCTAGCTGCTAATAGTGCTGCTTCGTTTACTAGGTTAGCTAAATCTGCACCTGCAAAACCTGGTGTACGTGCTGCAATTAGGCTTAAATCTATGTTCTCTTGCAACTGAATTTGTCGCGTATGTACTTGTAAGATTGCCAAACGTCCCAGCTTGTCGGGACGGTCTACAACTACCTGTCTATCAAAGCGTCCTGGACGAAGCAAAGCTTGGTCTAATATTTCTGGTCGGTTGGTTGCAGCGATAATAATTATTCCTGTATTCGCTTCAAATCCATCCATCTGAGTTAACATCT
Source organism: uncultured Calothrix sp. (assembly GCA_937884685.1). Taxonomy (GTDB): domain Bacteria; phylum Cyanobacteriota; class Cyanobacteriia; order Cyanobacteriales; family Nostocaceae; genus Rivularia. The sequence continues at coordinate 4,491 of CAKZYM010000109.1, read as the reverse complement.
GATTCAGGGTTTGCTCTCTTTCTTCATTGCTGGAAGCAAACACCCCACCATCACTTCTAGATTTACCTATAGCATCTAACTCATCGATAAATAGAATACAGGGAGACAACTGCTTAGCCTGTTCAAACATATCGCGAACTCTTGCTGCACCTACCCCTACAAACATCTCGATAAATTCAGAACCAGACACATTGATAAACGGAACCCCAGCTTCTCCAGCAACTGCTTTAGCTAGAAGAGTTTTACCTGTTCCTGGTGGCCCGACTAATAAAACTCCTTTGGGAATTTTCGCTCCTATTTGAGTATATCTATCAGGATTTTTAAGGAAATCAACTACTTCTTGTAATTCTGCTTTCGCTTCGTCGATTCCAGCAACATCAGCAAAGGTGATAGCTCCGTTAGCATCTCCTAAGTATACTCTAGCTTTACTTTTAGTAGCGTCTAGAGGGTTAGAGCCACCTCCACTTTGAACGCGGCTAGCGAACCAACCTATTATTAAGAAGAATAAAAGTGGTGGAATGAACCAGCCTAAAGCTGCAAAAATCCAGTTTCCCCCACTACCATTGGGTCGAACCCCAAATTTGACGTTATTATCTTCTAGCAACTTTGGTAAAGTTTGGTCTTCTGGTAAAGGAACGGTTACGTAAACTTGCTCTGGACGAGTAATTTTACCAGATTGAGATTTTTTCGCTTTTTCTAAATCTGTTTTGAGAAAGTATTCTACTTTATTTTTTCCGACTATAACTTCACCGACTTTACCTTCTCTTATTTGACTCCGGAATTGACTGTAAGGAACCTCTGTTTTACTAGGACTATTAAATAAAGGGAAAAAACCTAAAAATATGAATAACAATACAACTGTAAACAAACAACCACCAAAGTTACCTTGTTTTTCCGGATTTGGATATCCATCCTTTTCAATTTGCATTTTTAGGTTTTACTCTTAAGTCAAAAGGCTGTATCGCGAACCTTATATTTAGCCCGAACAATGAAATAAAGGGCTATTTACTAGTATAATTTTAATTATGCTATTTTAATGTTAACCTGATGACTGTTAGAATTTACTGAATTATTTTTATACTAAAATCGAGAAGTTTGTAGCATTATTTGCATTTCACTGTAAGAATTAAGTCTTTTTTTATTGTTTGATATAGTGATTTTATAAGCATATAAAAGACGCTTATAACTTACAAAGCTGCCAGTATTTTTGGGAGCATCCCAATGCAGGTAAAAATAAAATTCTTAGTGAAAGCGTCTCGCTCCCTACTAGCTGCTAGTGAGCAAGATGCATGTCCTGTCGGACACACTTATAACGCACTACTAAAAAATAAATTTACATATTTGGGATGCTCCGGTATTTTTATCTATAAATAATCATCCAGACAGTAGTTGATAATTACAGCTTGATGATTAATTCACTCCCATTCTTTAAATTCAGTATTAATATTGCGAATCAGGATATTTAACTGCTGACGACGACCTTCAAAGTTGGCTGCGATGAAAATCAATGTAATTCCTACTAGTAAACCTACTACCCATTTAATAAAGGGATAATCGAAGGTAAATATAACCAAATGATAGAAAGCTGTGATTAAAAATGATGTCGTACCAACATATAAAAAAGCACGTATTTTTAATCCTAAACCCGCAAATATCGCCAGCAAACTCAAAATTCCTGGTATCCAAAATACATTTTGATGGAATACAGTTGCATATCCACAAATCATTACAGTAGCTAATATTCGTAACCCGTGACGATATATTTTGTTTTGCGGTAGTTTCAGTAGCGAATCAAATTGAGCGATATACAGTAAAGATAAGCTGACTGAGGAAATATACCATAGAGCATCAGTTAAGTTTAAATCGATATACCAACGCCATAATACCCAATTAACTAACGCTAAACTGAGGTAGGTAAAGCGAATTTTATGAGCTATTTTAGCAATCAAAATATAGTAACCGGCTACAAGTAATAAAGAAATAGAATAAATTTGTATTCTGGTTTCCCATAGATAAAATAACGGGAGAATATATGCAGTTATTTGCCAAGGTCTTTTGGGCCAGCCCCAACGCTGCCAAGGTAACATGTAGAGTAAATAACCAAAAATACAAGAAACTCCTGCTATCCAAGGACGTATTTGTTGCAAGAAAACGCTAACTACAGAAGCTGGTGGGATAAAGTATCTGAAACAAGCGATTTGTATTAAACCAATGTAAACCCAAATATCTGCTTCTGTAATTATTCTCGAATTTGCTTCTGATAGTGATAAATTGCGACGATTTGTTTGTTTTCCTTCAAATATTGCGTAGCAGCTTAATAATAATCCCGCGAAGAGTGCTAATTGATAAGCTGTTACCGGACTCCTTAATGTTGCTGCTAGCAATACACTACCCAAACCCCAATGAAAATGAGCAAACATTTTCAATTCTTGGAAACTCACCTTTAAATAACTTGTTAACCAAGGTGATAAGAAACGATAAGCGTAAGCAATACCTGTAGCTAAGGTAGCGAAAATAATCCAACCATCACCAACCGTACCGCTACCCGCTGCTTGTTGGAGTTGATAGAATAATAGCTCATATGCTGCAATTGATACCCCAACTAGTCCGAAATACAGTAGTGGCTTTAACTTTTTGTTGCGCTTTCCGATACTGATTACAATCCAAGCAACAGCCAGGGTCGATAAACCAGTCCAGCTATCAAAGGTGTTATAGCGCAGCAACACCCCAAAACCAGCATATAGCAAAGGTAGAATATGCCAGCGGTCGGGTAGGAGGTCTTCAGAATAGTGCTTACTTTGCAGCCATTCACCGATATATTGCGTAATTAAACCTAAACCAATATTTCCAACCGCAAGATAAATAAGTTGAGGTGAACCATTGTTAGTAACCTCATAAATTCCGAATTCAAATATCTCAATCAAATACAATTGCAATAATTCCACACTCCAACCAATACCGTAAAAAGTCCAGTTTGTGGATTCGTAGAAATGACGAAAAGCTAAAGCTAATAAAGTAATAACTGCGGAAATCGCACATAATAAAATATCGGATTCACCAAACCAGTAAATCGATATTGCGTGAATACTTAACAGCACCAACTCACAACCGCAAATTCCACTACCCCAGAAGTCTGTAGCGACTGCATATATGTTTGCTAATTCATTTCCTCGCTGCAAGAACTTACGAGTAATCCACAAACATAAAGTAGTAACTGCAAAGAATACAAACCAACCCGCGTAAGATAAAGAAGTAAATTCCCACAGACCAGCAGCAATAAAGCTTAAGCCAAAACCTACTGTAATGATTGCAGACTGTTTATTCCTTAAGTATCTGGTATTTACAAACATCGTCACCACACCTACCGCTAAACTAATCAAGCTAACGGTTGATAAGGGTAAAGTTAAAAGCTGAGCAAGGATGATTGCTGAGACACTAATTATTTGCTTATTTTTTCCTGCTTCTCTATTACGACTACCTATAATCGTCAGCGTTACGGGTGTGACTAACCAAGTTAATCCCCAAGGTGATTGATTCATCAAACTGGGTTGATTGATAAAAATATTATTCCCAGCAAATTCAAAATCCATAAGTAATAGCAAATAGCTCAAACCCGCAAGAGCCAAACCGATGTGCCATGCGCTACGTTGCCAAACTCCATCACTCACACTGAATAACCATTCCGCTACCATCACAACCAAGCAAATAACAGCCCAAACCTGTTGTGAAATAGTTGGGAAGAATAAATTTATCCAAGAGAAAAGGGTAAGTATTGCGGTGATGTGAGTTAGGTAAGTGAGGAAGGGGTAGGATTGGGTAGAGTGGGGAGAAGAGGTAGAAAATATTTGTTTTAATTTTTGATAGGTGACTATTGCTAGGGTATTTGTAGATAAAAGTAAATTTATAGAGCGTAATGTGGGATTTTCTAAAGAGATTGTGGTTAAAGTAATTCCTAGGATTAACGTTAATATTTCACCGAAGCTTGCTAAATCAAGTTTATTTTTAGTAGTGAGAGCATCTTGCTTGCTGGATTTATAATTATTTTGCTTGCTAGATTTATAATTAGTTTGCTCGCTAGATTTATAATTATTTTGCTTGCTAGATTTAGAATTACTTTGCTGACCGGGTTTAAAATTATCCTGCTCGTTGGATTCTTCAGGAGATAAGGAAGATGCTTCTACTACCTTGAACTTCTGCTGCGTTTTTCTCAAATGATTTGTAAATCCCACCATGAAAATAACATAGGGGAATAATCCGACACTTAGTAATGTCCAATAATTTTCTTGAGAATTAGTTAATTGAACAGCAAATGTAATTATTGAAGATTGAAATTCGTAGGGTAATAATCTCCACCCCAGAAACATTGACTGCAATCCAATCGCAAAGAAAGTAGTTAAATCCTTTTTGAAACTATATAAATTTAAGCGACCGTAGAAAAAATGTAACCCCAAAGCGCTAACAGCAATTGCTTGTACAGGGTTACTCCAACCT
>CAKZYM010000108.1 GCA_937884685.1 uncultured Calothrix sp. | reverse complement strand
CTCTGTACTTACTACTTACTACTCTCCTAACTTTCTAAACTTCGCGCTGTTCTTCGACGTTCGCGTTCTATTTGTTTTACTACGGTCGGAGGTAGCTGGGATTTTTTGGCTAGTGCTTGGTCAAAATAATCAATTGCTTGCTTTTTTATTTCGGGGTTATTTTGTTTTTTGGATTGTTCTCGCAGGATTTGGGCTTTTAAATAATAGAGTTCTGGATTCTCAGATGTTATTTTTAAGGCGCGATTTACGTAGTCTAGTGCTTGAGGATACTTTTTTAAGTCCCGGTAAGCTATGGCTATTCCTCTTTCAACTAAGTACTGAGGACCTGCATTTTCTTCCAATCTTTGAATTGCTTGTTGGGGATTGGCGAAGGGTAGATTTACAGCGAGCATTAAATCCATATAACCCTTGATTAAATTTAGTTCTGGGTCTTTTGGTGAAATTGCTTCTGCTTTGTCTAAATGGTTGTAAACTTCTCTCAGACGACTTAGTGCTTTTGGGGCACCGCTAACGGTACCTTCACGAGTCAGGATTACTGCTCCTTCTAAAAAGTGACCAACAGCAGCGTATAAATTACCACGTAATGGGTCGGTCGCAATCAATTTTTTAGCTGTATTTAAAGTCTTTGTGCTGTAAGATTCTAATTGGCGTACATCCTGTGTTGTGTAAGCTAATGATGCCTGCATAGCATAAGCTAATGGTTCATTCGGCTCGTTTGATAATGCCTGTTCCAGATGCTTTTGTCCTGCTTCGTAGTCACCTTGCTTGAATACTGCTTTAAATGCAGCTTCGGTATTATCGCCAATATCGCGCGGTTGACTCCGGGGAAAAGGGTCTGCTGCGAAAGTTAGTCCCGATACATTCAGCGCAATGAAAGTTGCAAAAGCTGAAGAAACCAAACGTAAAATGTTTTTGGAGGTAGTTGCAGCCTTTAGTTTATGCTTTCGAGTATATTTTTCAGTCATTTTAAACCTCAGAATTATTACTGTTGAATCGGTTTAATATCTTACTTATAATTACGTAAATAGTTTACCTATACCCTACTCATATTTACGCACAAATTTTATAAATAGTTTGACTGGGTAGATTTGAGAGGGTTCCCAGGTTTTTTTGTGACTAATAGCAAAGAACGATTAGTCTGTCACAATAAATGATGTACGGGTAAATAGTTTCTGCTATTACCAGGTGTAATGGTTTTAATTTGAGGATTTTCGGAACGAAGGTTCGTAGCTCAGTGTGTAGTTAATTCATAAATGCCTAATTTTCAGCAATCTTAACCAATGCTTTATCTCAGAAATTTAAATTATCATCCTACTGCTACTCAGAATCCAATTCTCAAATCAATTAATTTAGATTTAGCTCCCCAAAAACTAGGTCTAATTATCGGACCTAGCGGTTCCGGAAAAAGTACGCTCTTGGAAATATTGTCTGGACTAGCAGAACCTACATCTGGCTCGTTGTTTTGGCGAGAACAGGAATTATTAGCCGAAGAAATTCAGCAATTAGCTGGTTTGGTGTTTCAATTTCCAGAGCGGCATTTTTGCGGGAGTACGATTTTAGAAGAGTTACGTTTGGGACATCCAGAATTAGGGACAGAGCGAGTTAGAAACGCATTGAGCGAAGTTGGTTTAGAGCATTTATCTTTTTCAACCCCACCTCATGCTTTAAGTGGTGGACAGCAAAGACGTTTGGCTTTAGCAGTACAGTTAATTCGTCAGCCACATATATTATTATTAGACGAACCGACGGCAGGTTTGGACTGGTCAATGCGCCGTCAGTTGGTAAATTTATTAGCAAAATTAAAAGAACACTGGACTTTATTAGTAGTTACTCACGATGCGGGAGATTTACTACCGATTGCTGATAGCTGCTGGACTCTTAGTCATGGAGAGTTGGAATCTATTGAACCGGAGAAGTTGAAACGTGAGGT
>CAKZYM010000107.1 GCA_937884685.1 uncultured Calothrix sp. | reverse complement strand
TTAGAAATCTATCTTTCTTATTAACGAGGGTTTAAATTCTAATTAAATATCGATTTTTAAATCATTAATATAGTCAAGCTAATTTCAAAAGTTTATTCGTATCAAATGTAATTTTGTATAAATAATTGGCGAGAATTAAAAGTAAGTTTTTGTTTATCTGGTTAGTTATGACAGGGAACGTTTTATTCACTCCCTTACTTTTCTAGATTTCTGATAAAAATTACTTTTCTTCTCTCCACCCTTCCCCTTTCGCTTCTTTAATTCAAAAATTCAAATGGGAAATCTTTTAATGGGAAACGATTAATTGAATACTAAGAAAGAAAATTGTTGCCTATGTTTTACGTGACTACAACCTATCCATCGTATTTTTTTAAGCGTTAATTTAAATTGTCTAGCTTTGATGACATAAAATTAGATGTATTTCTCAAAATATATTTTTATCATTCCCTTTAATTCGGGTTTGAGAAAAAATATAGAAAATCTATAGAGAGCTAGCCTGCTCTAAGGATGTAATATCCTCAAAGCTATGCATTGCAATGACTTACGGTGTTATATGTTGCTGCAATTTAGAGATAGGTTAAAAATAATGTCAAGTAAATCCAAGTGATATAAGCACGTTGGGCATAGTGGCAAGTTATAATTTTTTTGCGGATAACCATAAAAAAATTAATTATGAGTAACCCCCTTGTACAGGCATTTTTCGTAGGTAGAGCAGCCGCTGAAGTTATTAACGAGCGTATGGAAAGCGCTTTTACGGATGCTTTAAGCGAACTAGGTAAATTAGATGCCGAACTTAAAGAGAACATGCGCTCGTTTACAACTGAAGTGATGGAGCGAGCAGAACGTTCTGCTTCATCGTATGGTGATGGAACTGGGACTTATACTGCTCCCACCACGGGAGCTGGAGAAACCAGTTCGGAACCTCTTGATTTACAAGCAATGATTGACGAGCTACGAGCAGAAATTGCCGTATTGCGTACCGAATTGCAACGTCACCGTAGTGGTTCCGTTTAAAGCTGAAGAGAAAAAGTCGATTTTTGATAATAAAAGGAAATATAAAGGGGTATTTCCGTTGATAAAGATGCCGAGTGCTAGGAGATTTGCATCTCTTAGTTTTTGCTCGGTTGAACATCAACGGCTTTGCAAAAGCTATGGAAAAGGGTTATTCAGATAACGCATACCGTTGGAACCGCAAAAATTATTCTAGCAGGCGACGCTTTGTTGACATTTGGTCATTTGTTCTGACTTTAATGTTGAGGCTTTGGCTGTACAACAAGTCCTGGAGCTACCGTGGGGGAGCCACTGAAACCAAAAAGGCTGCCAGAAGAAAATGGCAAGCAATTTGGATTCGTAATACCCTGCTAGATTTAGGACCTACTTTTATCAAAGTAGGTCAGTTATTTTCTACTCGTGCCGATATATTCCCTAGTGAATATGTTGAAGAATTAACTAAACTCCAAGATAGGGTACCTGCTTTTAGTTACGAGCAAGTAGAAGAAATAATTGAATACGAACTTGGAAAGAAAATTCCCGAGTTGTTCGCAAGTTTTGAACCTATTCCCTTAGCTGCTGCTAGTTTGGGACAAGTTCATAAAGCCGTGCTGCATTCTGGGGAAGCAGTTGTCGTTAAAATACAGCGTCCGGGATTAAAACAACTTTTTGAAATTGATTTAAAAATACTCAAAGGTATTACACGATACTTTCAAAATCATCCGAAGTGGGGAAGAGGACGAGATTGGGTTGGCATCTATGAAGAATGTTGTCGTATCCTTTGGGAAGAAATTGATTATCTGAACGAAGGTCGTAATGCCGATACTTTCCGTCGTAACTTCCGCGCTCAAGAGTGGGTTAAAGTTCCACGAGTTTACTGGCGCTATGCTTCACCAAGAGTCTTGACGTTAGAATATGTACCTGGTATTAAAATTAGTCAGTATGAAGCTTTAGAAGCCGCAGGTTTAGATAGAAAGATTCTTGCTCGTCAAGGAGCCGAAGCTTACCTGCATCAATTGCTTAATAATGGCTTTTTTCATGCTGACCCCCACCCAGGAAACATTGCCGTTAGTCCAAATGGTGCGTTAATATTTTATGACTTTGGCATGATGGGCAAAATTCAGTCCAACGTGCGAGAAGGATTAATGGATACGCTTTTTGGCGTTGCTTCTAAAGATGGCGAGCGAGTTGTCAATTCGTTAATCAATTTGGGAGCATTAGCTCCAAGTGATGACATGGGACCAGTGCGACGTTCGGTTCAGTACATGCTGGATCATTTTATGGACAAGCCCTTTGAGAAACAGTCTGTAGCAAGTATCAGCGAAGACCTGTACGAAATAGCTTATGACCAGCCGTTCAGATTTCCGGCTACTTTCACTTTTGTGATGAGAGCTTTTTCTACTCTTGAAGGAGTTGGTAAGGGGTTAGATCCAGACTTTAGCTTTATGGAAGTCGCTAAACCATACGCAATGGAGCTTATGAGTGATATGAATGGTTCCGAAGGGAACAGTATAATTAACGAACTGAGTCGTCAAGCAGTTCAGGTAAGTACTAGTGCATTTGGTCTACCACGTAGATTAGAAGATACACTAGAAAAACTTGAGCGGGGAGATGTGCGAGTGCGTGTCCGGTCGATTGAAACAGAGCGTCTACTGCGAAGACAAACAAATATTCTGCTAGGAGGAATTTATGCGCTGATTATCAGTGGATTTACCCTTTCAGCTACCATTTTGTTGGTTCAAAATTATGTATGGTTCGCAGTCTTCGCGGGTTTAATTGCAGCAACTGTATCGTGGCTGCTGATTAGATTGCTTTTGCGCCTCGACCGTTACGACCGTATGTATTAGTTTAAATATAAAACTATATGAAACTTAAATTCACGGGTTTTAGCGATCCGGGACTTATTCGTTCTAATAATCAGGATGCTTTTTACATTGACCCAGAAGGTCGATTTTTTATTGTAGCTGATGGCATGGGTGGTCATGCCGGAGGTGAAGAAGCAAGTCGAATTGCTTCAATGCAAATTCAAAAGTACCTGATATCAAATTGGGACAGTTCTAGGTCTTCGGACGAATTATTACAGTCTGCTTTGTGGGAAGCTAACGAAGCTATTCTCAAAGATCAGCAAGAACATTCCGAACGAGCCGACATGGGAACTACTGTAGTCGCAGTTGTATTCCGTCCTGGTGAATCTCCTTACGTAGCTCATATTGGTGATTCGCGTTTATACCGCTTCCGCTCTTCTTTATTAGAATTAATCACCGAAGACCATACTTGGGTTGCTCGTGCTTTAAAAATGGGTGATATTACCATAGAAGAAGCCCGAAATCACCCTTTCCGTCACGTTTTATCTCGTTGTCTCGGACGCGATGACTTACACGAAGTTGACGTACAACCTCTCGATATAAAATCCGGAGACCGTCTTTTACTATGCAGCGATGGTTTAACAGAAGAACTTGCAGATGAAAAGATAGCCTACTATCTCCAGGAAAGCACTGCTTTAGAAAAAACTGCTCTTTCCCTAATAGAAGGAGCTAAAGAGGAGGGTGGACATGACAACATCACTGTTGTGATTGCTGAACTTGAAGAATAGTTTTTATCAATCAAAATATTCTTGAGAATTAGTTTTTATTATCTAATCGTCGAAATTCAAATTTCTTTTA
>CAKZYM010000106.1 GCA_937884685.1 uncultured Calothrix sp. | reverse complement strand
TTTCTCCTGTGATGATTACTGTATCAACTATGTTGGTGCAGCCGCAGTTTGCTTATGCTCAATCTTCTGCGGAGGTGGCTAAGATTGCTAAGGGAATTACTGTTTTAATTGATAATGAAAGTTCTCCTGGAAGTGGTGTAATTATTGAGCGTTCTGGGAAAACTTATACTGTTCTTACTGCTGCTCATGTGGTTCGGGGCACGAGTGATTATAATATTGTGACTTCTAATGGACAGCGTTACAGTTTAATTAAAAGTAATATTAAACGGCTTAAAGGTGTTGATTTAGCTGTTGTTAAATTTAATAGCAATCAAAGTTATCCGACTGCAAAAATTGGTAATTCTGATAATTCTACGGAAGGAACTACTGCTTATGTTGCTGGTTTTCCTAAGCCTACTGCGGCGGTTTCTAATGCGCTTTATACTTTTATGGATGGGCGGATTATTGCTAATGCTTCTCAGTCTTTACGAGATGGCTATTCTTTAGTTTATAGTATTGATACTTTTCCGGGAATGAGTGGTGGCCCGATATTAAATGAAAAGGGTGAATTAATCGGCGTTCACGGTCGGGGAGATACTACGGAAAATTTCAATATTTCTGATGTTAATCCCAATATTATTATCAAGACTGGTAGAAATTTAGGGATTCCTATCAGTACTTTTACAAAACAGTTTAATCTCGCTAATTCAAGTTCGGAAACTGTTGCTGTTAAACCAAAAAATCCTGCTGTTACTAAACCGAAAGCTGACGATTTTTATCTACAAAGTGTTGAGAAAAGAAATAAAGCGGATTTTCAAGGAGCTATCAAGGATTTAAATCAAGCTATTAAGATAAATCCGAAATATGCTTTTGCTTATTACCGTCGGGCTGAAGCTAGACAAAATACCGGAGAAAACGATAAAGCGATTGCTGATTTACAAAAAGCTGCTCAATTATTTTCCGAGCAAGGTAATAAGAGCGATGCTTTCAGAAGCCAAGGTTCGATGCAAATGTTGAAAAAAGATTATCCCGGAGCAATCGCGGCTTTTTCTCAAGCAATTAAACTCAATCCCAAAGATACCGATGCTTATAACGAACGGGGAATGACTCGGCTTTATTCTGGAGATTTAAAGGGAGCGCTCGCTGATTATAATAAGAGTATATCCCTGCAACCAAGCGATGCTTATGCCTATATGGGTCGGAGTTTTACCCATTTGAAACTCCAAGACAAAATAAGTGCGATCGCCGATGTAAATCAAGCTATCAATATTGCTCCAAATTATGCGCTTCCTCACCTGATACTTGGTGTAATTCACTATAATTTCGGGGACACGGAAAGAGCAGTTTCTACTTTTAATAAAGCTTCTCAATTACTAGCCGCTCAAGGAAATCAATCTTACGCATATGCTTCTCAAGGTTTAGCTTTTCAAGTATCAACTAATTATCCAGCAGCAATTAATTCATATACAAAAGCAATTAAAGCTAACCCCAAAGATGCAGAAATTTACGACTTGCGAGGAGACGTTTATAGCAGAAGCGGAAACATTCAAAAAGCATTAGCTGATTACACCCAAGCAATTCGGATTAATCCTAATTACGCTAGTGCTTATACAAGTAGAGCCACAATACGCTTTGCTCAACAACAAGATTCTCAAGGAGCATTAGCGGATTTAAATAAAGCTTTAAGTCTAGACCCTTCTCAAGATAAAGCTTATTTTTTCCGTTCTATTATCCGCATTCAGCAAAAAGACCAACAGCGAGCGGAAGCTGATATAAATAATGCAATAAAATACGTTGTTAATGATGCTGATAGATACATGTATAAAGGAATTAAAAGTGCTTTGCAAGGAAATAAACCCGGTGCTTTAGATAATTTACAAAAGTCCGCAAATCTTTATCAATTGAGAGGAGATAAAAGTTCTTATAACGAAGTTATGAAGTTAATTGCGATGATTAAATGATAAGTTCAAAAGACAAGCTTGTTAAGGTCAAAGGTTAAATAAAAACTTTAATAATGAAATACAATCATCTACTTTCACCGCTATTAATTGGAGCATCAATTGTATTAGTTCAAACGCAATCAGCTACAGCCCAATCTTCATCTTTAATTGCAAAACAAGCAAAGCAAATTACTGTTTTGATTGACAGTAATAATAGTAAAGGTTCTGGAGTAATAATTAATAAATCAGGTGATAACTATACGGTTTTAACCGCAGGTCATGTTGTAGGAAGAGAAGATAAATACGAAATTATTACTTCCGATAATCAGCGTCATGCTGTTAAAAGTGTGAAGAAGCTACCTAATGTTGATTTAGCGGTGGTGAATTTTACTAATAGTAATAATCAAAATTACACTCCAGCTAAAATTGGTAATTCCGATACTAGCAGCGAAGGAACGACTGTGTATGTTGCTGGTTTCCCTAAACCGACAGCAGCGATTTCGGAATCTATTTACACTTTCCTGGATGGAAGAATTAGTGCTAATGCTGCTAAACCTTTACGGGAAGGTTACGCATTAGTGTACACCATCGATACTTTACCGGGAATGAGCGGTGGCCCGGTATTGAATCAAAGAGGTGAATTAATCGGGATTCACGGAAGGGGGGATACAACTCAGAACTATCAAATATCGGAAGCTAATCCCAATATTATTATCAAAACCGGTTTTAATTTAGGGATTCCGATTAATACTTTTAAAGAGATTTATGCTTTCAAAGAAACGAACCCAAGAATAAAAAAACCTTTTCCTACAGTTGCTAAAAAGCCTAAAGCAGATGACTTTTACTTGCGAGGAGGAACTAAATTTAAGGAGAAAAAATATCAAGCTGCTATCACAGATTTATCTAAAGCAGTCAGCTTGAATCCGAAATATGAAGATGCTCATATGAAATTGGGAGATGCTTTTTATAATTTGAATAGCTACGAAAAAGCCAAAGCGTCCTATGGTAAAGTATTGCGGTTGAATCCTAGAAATTCTATTGCTTATACAAAAAGAGGAATAACTCGAAGTTTCTTAAAAGATTATCGTGGTTCACTTCGTGATTTTGATGCTTCATTAAGGATTGATAGAAGAAGTAAATATGCTGCTGCTACTTATATGGGAAGAGCAGTTATTCATATTAGATTAGGAAATAAGCAAAAAGCACAAACAGATTTACAACGAGCACAATATATAATAAATCGCAATCAGAAGCGTAGAACTCGTAGAACCAAAAGATAATTACAAAAAACCCGATTTTTCAACAAACCGGGTTTTTGATTATTAAATTTTGAGATGAGAATTTATATTACTAATCCCTTCTCTTTAAAATTAAAAACGCTGCAAAATTTCCTTATAACTACCTTTAGAAATATTTCCTTCTGCGTGGTTTCTTTCCTCAGCAGAGATATTGTTTATTTTCTTAGAATTATAAACGTTAAATTTTGCACTTACCTTACCGTTGCTGTCAAAAGTAAACGTATCTCCGTTAGTTAAATAACGCATTGCTACGACCTTACCATTGGGAGCGAACCAATAGGCTAAACCTGCACCTGCTTCGGGAGAATATTCGCTCGCATTTACAATCCTACCGTCTTTTTTACAAATTTCGTATTCGGTATATTGTCCGGATTTTTTAGTTTTTTGACAACCCTTTGTTATAGCTTCTAAAGATTTTGAAAAACTTTGAAATGAAGTTTCATCAATGATTCTATTCCCAGAGGAATTGTTTTGTGCTGTGGATACTTTTGGTTTTGCAGATGAGTTGTTATCAAAAGCTGCAACGATGCGATTATAGCCGTTATATAACAATTCAGCATCTTGACGGTCTGTATTGCTTATATTGACTTTTCTAGGGTAATTAAATTTAGATTTGAGCTTACCGCTATTATCATAAAGGAAAAGTTCTTGACTATGAGGTCTTTGAACTGCAATTACTTGATTATCAGTAAACCAGAAATCAAGACCTGCTCCTGCTTCAGAATTATATTCGCTAGCTTTGACAATTTTTCCACCATTTTTACAAATAGTATATTGAGTTGTTTGAGGAGTTTTCGTACTTTCTCGACAACCTTTGATTACAGAACCTAAAGATTTTAGTGCGCTATTGTAAGAAGTTTCATCAATAACCGATTTAGCTTTTTTGCTGCTTTCAATACAGTCATCGGGTATTCCATCATCATTGTAATCTATACGCGCACTATTAGATATTCCATCACCATTACAATCAAATTTTGACCCAATTTGTTTTGCAGCTTTATTTTTTGAGGAATTGCTTGATTTACTCGTCTGAGTTGTCGTTTCTCCAACGGAGGAATTTAAATCTTGCTCTTGAGGTACATTTGATTCAACTTGCTCGGCTGATTCTATTATATTGTTATCGTTACTAGCACTAGAAGTTTGATTACAACCGAATAATGCAAACGCAACCAGACCCAAAGACAAAAATTTTGCGAATTTCATATTACTATTTCTTCTATATAGTGTAAATTAAAGACTAATTAATCTGCACCAAAAACATTGAAAATTTCCTTATAACCATCTTTCAAACTTCTAGCTTTCTGAAGTTGTTGGTTATTGAATTCTAGTATTCTTCTGGAATTAAGCATTTCAGGACCGAAAAGTTCAAAGATTGAACTTAGTTCCCCATTTGGATAATAAACGTAATATGTATTGCTAATTTGAGAGCCATTGCTGCTATCAGTTTCAAAAACAGCAATCGGTTTTCCTTCCATAAACCAATAATTAACCGAGTTAGTCAAATTCTTATTATCAGATTTAATAGCCTTTGTAATTTTGCCATTTTTTCTCCAAAGATAATAAGTAAAATTACCTTCTTTTCTTGAAGTTACTTGAGAACCTTTTTCTAAAAAATTCAAAGTGCTATTAACACTATCAACACTTTCTTCTTGAATTAACGGATGTGTTTTATAATTGGCACTAACGCATTCATCTGGCATTCCATCACCATCAAAATCAACGCGATAATCATTTTCTTTCCCATCACCATCACAGCTTGCTGAGCCGATAATTCGTCCGTTACGTTTTCTGATTTTTTCATCTAATTCTTTTAATTCTTCTACAGTTGCGTATTTAGAAGAAGAATTATTTTTTTGTGCAATTTTAGGTGAAGTATTTTGTTTTGGAGTTGCTTCTACTCTTTTAGTTAAAGTACTCTGTATTTGATTTTTTGTTTCTGCTCTTGCAATTTGAGAAGAAGTGTTTCTTGTCTGAGGTGCTGTTGAAACTTGATTATTTGTAATTGGGGAAGTTGAATTTTCTTCCTGTGCTATACTTTCTTCTTCTATAGGATTAATTACTTGGTTTGCTGATGGTGGTTGATTACATCCTAACAATGTAAATATAATTAAACCTAAAGGCAGCATTTTTGCGTATTTCATACTAATAATACTTTTAATAACTTCAATAATTTCTTACTTTATTTATTCATCTCGACTAAGCCGTTTTCAAGATATAAGTAAGACAATGCTCAACTTACCTCAATAAACCTGAAAAAACCTGAAAAACGTCTTAATATTCTCAATCATTTTAGATAAAGCATATCTCATGCTATTAATACGTTTGATAAATTACAAAATTTTCTACTCATGTTAACTAGACAATTTCTCAAACATAAGGGAAACATTACTGAAATTTCACAAACTGCGGTTTCTACTTAAATCAGTGTCAATACTGCTCGGTTAAGAAATCCGAAATTGTTTAGATCCCCCAAACCCCCTTGAAAAGGGGGCTTATTTCCCTCCAATTCATCGGAGGGTTAGGGAGGATCTAGCCTTAACCGACAAGTATTGAAATCAGTGTGATTCTTACAGTTATTAAATTTAGTGAGGAATTTTTGGTATGAATAAAAATGCGAATATCTCGGTATTCATACCCAATTACCAACTCCCAATTATCTAATTCTTATTCTTTCTTATACTTCTTTCTCAATTCTTCTAATTCATCATCTATTTTGCTTTTTTTAGATGACTGCTGCGTGTTCGATGAAGATGAATTTAAGTTTTGATTATTACTTTTATTTCTATTCATAAATATAGTTTTCATCTCCTCTAATTCATCATCTATTTGACTGGGAGAAGAAGAAACAATAGTCCGTGGTGTTGGACTTGATGGTGTTGAAACTGGTTTTACAACATTTCCAGATTGAGAAATCAAAGTTGGTAAAGCATTCAAATCTTTCAATACTTCATCCATAGTCTGATAGCGACGAGCGGGAGTTGTCGCCAACATTTTATCTAAAATATTACCCAAACTTTGATTAATATTAGCTCCAAGATAATTTCTCCACAACCAAACATCATTATTGATATCGTATAAATCAAATGGAGATTTCCCGGTTAACAAATGAATGCAGGTAACTCCCAAACTGTAGATATCGCTGGAAAATAATGCTTTACCCCTCATCTGCTCCGGTGCTACATATTCCGGACTTCCGATGCTGGTTCCGGTTTGATTCATGGAAGCTTGAGTAACTACTTTAGAAGCACCAAAATCAACTAGTACAATTTGTCCTCTAACCTTAGCAGGATTTTGACGACGAATAATATTTTCGGGTTTGATATCGCGGTGAATAATTTGTTTTTGATGACAAAACTGTAAGATTCTCAACAATTCATTCAAAAAGTGTTGAATTTGAGTTTCATTGTAAACACCGTTTTGCTGCAATTCCTGTCCTAAATTCAAACCATCAATAAATTCTTGCAGCAAATATTGTCTATTATCTTGAGTAAAATAAGCTAATAATTCCGGTATTTGTCGATGCTTTCCCAACTCTTCCAAACGCATCGCTTCATGATTAAATAATTCTATCGCTTTAGCCAAAGTACTAGTACCCTGAGCTTGGGGATAAAACTGTTTGATGACACAAAAAGGTTGAGATGGTTTATCTTCATCCCGAGCTAAAAAAGTCCTGCTAAAACCACCTTGTCCAATGGGTTTAATCGCACGATAGCGTTGTTTGAGCAGTAACTTAGAACCACAACTCAAGCAAAACTTTTCGCTACTCGTATTCTGCGGATTTGGACAGCTAGGATTTAGACAGTAACTCATTTTATCCGGGCATTTTATGCTCAATATATCTTTATTGTGACGTGTTTCAGATATATTGTGTTGTCATCAGGGTTGTCAAGGATATAGCGATTTTGGATTTTGCGGAAAGTTGGGGATGTAGATGTTCTTCC
Source organism: uncultured Calothrix sp. (assembly GCA_937884685.1). Taxonomy (GTDB): domain Bacteria; phylum Cyanobacteriota; class Cyanobacteriia; order Cyanobacteriales; family Nostocaceae; genus Rivularia. The sequence continues at coordinate 2,311 of CAKZYM010000106.1, read as the reverse complement.
CCCCAAACTTTCCAAGACAGATTTTAGATTTTGGATTGTTAGAAACAGGAGAGCGGAATAAAATATACATTTGTAAATGAATAATTACCAATTACCAATCCCCCATTACCAATATTCGGTAAATTCTCAAGCTCTTTCGCGACAATTTCGGGTATATTCACTTGTTTTCCTTTAGCTAAATAACAATCCCGCAATGCTAAAAGAAAACCTTGAATTGATTCTGGAGCATCTTCTGTTTCTGCGGCTTTTTGTAAGAATTGCTGCCATAGTTGCTGTTGATTTCCGAAGAATTCTAATAAGTGCAAACCCGCGAGATATTCGGCTAAAGGGTCAAGTACAAAGCGAATTTCGTCTTTCCCAGCACCGATAGTTTCAATAAGACGCAGACGATTTTCGAGATACTTGAGACGGTTGTCTGCATCGTCACCCAAATTTATTAAAGCATTTTCTCTAGTAATTGGTATCGGTCTAAAAGTTTGCTCCAGACATTTCCAAGCGAGGATTTTTGCATTTTTGTGAATGCTTCTATCATCAACTTTATCCTCAACCACATCTCGATTAATTTGGTTTAGGTATTCCAACATTAACTCGGGAATATTATTAGGTAAATCTTGGCTATTTGTACTAGAAATTAACTGTTCTGCAAACAACTTTGCTAGTAAAACAGTGATGTTACGAGTTCCCACCATCTTAGAAAGTTGAATACAAGCATTGAAAAACTCAATATCCGTGAAATTATCTCTGTGACCTCGATGTGAGAGATAATCATCCATAAACGAAGAAAGGCGATCGCCCTGTATCCGATGTGGATGAAGCGTAGTTTTAGTAATCCTTCCCAGCTTTTCATCTAGTCGGGAAGTGACAACCAAAGCATTGATGCAAAAATTAGGAGAATCCGGGTTGACTGCTTTACGTGTAGCTTCGCTCATCTCAGAAAAATGGTCTACAATCACCAAAACTCTTCTTTGTCTGAGTAACTGCTCTAATAATTCTTCGGGAATAGCTTTTGCAGAATCAATTAAATCCTGAAGTTGTCCCTGTATCGCTTCGAGTAAAGGTTTTTCATCTTCTTGATGTTCCTTCAACCTTAATTCTTCCTCAATCAACACCGGTAACATCAAATGTTGAGCAGGACGTTTATCTAAATCATCCGACATCACCCAGCGACCAACCTGACAAGCTAAACTAGTTTTTCCCGCTCCACCTTCACCATAGATAAGCAGACAAGCGCGATTTCTGTTAAAAGTCGGTTTTAAATCCTTTTCCATGACAACTAGAGAATCTTGATTATCCAAAGTAGCAGCGACAGGGATATGAATCGAACGTTCTCCTACAGTTTTCTTTAATTCAAACCTTTCTCTAGCGCTAGGGATATTTTTCTTAACCCAAGCATCTAATACCCTGGGACGGAACTTGAAAAAGCTGAATAAAAGTAAATCGCGAGACTTTACAGGTACACCACCTAATTCTTTGGGAAAACAGAATTCGTAGGGTTTGAGGATTTCGTTAATTTGTATGAGTGAAATTGGTTTGAGTCGGAGGAGGAGAAACCAGAGGGAAGGTAAGAAGCTTAAGTAAGCTGTTGGGAGGACTATGAAGGGGTTTTTGAGAAGGGAATTCCAGAAGAGGGCTTTTCTTTTGTCTTTGATAACGAGGAGAGAGCGACGTAAAAATGCTGCTTCGTTTTCTGAAGAATTATTCTCTGGATTTTCTATAATTTCTAAGGCTTTTTCTAATTGTGAAATATATTTGTTAAATTTTGAGAGAGAAAGTTGATTTGCTTGAGCTTTGTCTTCAATACTGATAGCTATATATACGAAGGCAACAGTAGCACTGTGACGTACTTCGCTTTCTTTGTCTTTCAAAAGCTTAGTTAATGCTTTTATTACTTCATAAGTAGAAGCTTTCTCACCAAATCTTCCTAAAGCTTCAGCAGCATTAAAACGTACTGATAATTCTTTGTCATTCAATAACTTAGTTAATGCTTTTATTACTTCATTAGTAGCAGCTTTTTCACCCATACTCGCTAAAGCACTAACAGCACTGCTACGTACTTGGATATTTTTGTCATTCAAAAGCTTAGTTAGTGCTTTGATAACTCCATCGGAAACAGCTTTTTCACCTATACTTGCTAAAGCTTCAGCAGCACTGATACGTACAAAGCTTTCTTTGTCATTCAAAAGCTTGGTTAATGTTTTTATAGCTTCATCAGTAGCAGCTATATCACCAACTCTACCTAAAGCTTCAACAGCAAAAAAACGTACTGATAAATCTTTGTCATTCAAAAAATATATTAATTATTTTAATACTT